>JBDHTH010000008.1:0-17269 GCA_039808545.1 Phreatobacteraceae bacterium
CGGTCCGCAAGCCGCCCCCGGTCAAGCCGCAGCCCAAGAAGCCGGTCGAGCGCAAGCCGCCCGTTCATGCCGAGCGGCCGCCCGCGCCGAAGACCTCCGCGCCGCCATCGGTCCAGGCGCCGCGCGCAGCCCGCGTCGCCGCGCCGGCGCCCTCCGCCGCGCCCGCGGCGCCGTCGGTATCGCCGGCAAGCTGGCGGGGCGCGATGGTGGCGCATCTCAACCGCTACAAGCGCTTCCCGCCCGGCGCCGCGACGACCGGCACCGCGATGGTCGCATTCACGATCAGCCGGGCCGGCGCCGTGCTCGGCTCACGGCTGGTCGCGAGCTCCGGCAACCCGCAGCTCGACGCCGAGGCGGTGGCGCTGCCGCGCCGGGCGAGCCCGATGCCCGCCCCGCCCGCCAGCGTGCCGGGCAGCACCATCGCGCTGACGGTGCCGGTGCGGTTCTCGCGCTGACGGGCGAACGCGGGCTTTTAGGGTCAATCGGCGCCCGATCCGGATCGTGGCTTCCCTCGCCACAGCCGGAACAAATCGGGCCATGACCCTGATGTGGGCAGGACGCATCCTGAAGGTCGATTAGTCCTACGCGCTCCGATCGGCGATGAAGCGAGCCATGGCGCGCAGCGAAGCCGCGCGGGCGCCGAAGGGTGCGAGTGCGGTGTCCGCCTCCGTGACCAGCCGCGCCAGCTCGGACCGCGTCCAGGCGACGCCGTTGAGGCCCGGCAGCGTCGCCTTGCCGGCCGCCGCGTCCTTGCCCGTCGCCTTGCCGGCGCTGGCCGCGTCGCCCTCGAGGTCGATCAGGTCGTCGGCGAGCTGGAACGCGAGGCCGACGGCGCGGCCATAGCGAGCGAGCGCCGCGAGGGCGGCGACATCGCCGGCCAGATGCGCGCCGGCGCGGCACGACCAGCCGATCAGCGCGCCGGTCTTCATCGCCTGCAGCGCCCGGATCGCGTCGGCCGCCAGCGCCCTGGCGCCACCGCCGTCGAAGCGACCCTCGGCCGCGAGGTCGAGCATCTGGCCGCCGACCATGCCGCCGAGCCCGGCGCTGCGCGCGAGGTCGAGCACCAGGGCGGCGCGGATACCGGGATCGCGATGCGTCGCCTCGGCCGAGAGGAGCTCGAACGCCAGGGTGAGCAGCGCATCGCCCGCCAGGATGGCGGTGGCGTCGTCGAAGGCCCGGTGCACGGTCGGCCGCCCGCGGCGCATGTCGTCGTCGTCCATGGCCGGCAGATCGTCATGGACGAGGCTGTAGGCATGCAGGCATTCGATCGCGGCCGCCGCCTCCAGCGCGCCATCGGGCGCCGCGCCCAGCATGGCGGCGCCCTCGACCACGAGGAAGGCGCGCACCCGCTTGCCGCCGCCGAGGACGCCGTGCCGCATCGCCGCCATCAGCCGCTCCGGGCGGGCGATCTCGCCGGCTTGGGCGGCGTCGCCGAGCGCCGCTTCGAGGCGCGCCTCGACCCGCGCCGCGACCCGTGCGAGGTTTTCGGCGAAGGCTGGGTCGTTTCGTGCAAAATCCTGGTTCATCGCGTTGGCCATCTCGCGGCGCGGCCTTCGCGTCAACCCTTCGGGCGCGGAGAATGTCGTGACGACGGTCTACCGGGAACCGATACCGAGGCGGAAAAGTATGGTGGGGCGCATTCTGCGGGTGGTCTTCCTGGTTCTGCTCGTGCTGACCGGCACGCCGATCCTGCTGTCGGCGCTCTATGCGGCGCTGCCGCCGCCCTCCGTGCTGATGATCGGGCGCTGGCTCGCGGGCGCGCGGGTGGAGCGGCGCTGGGTGCCGATCGAGGAGATGCCGGTCGCGCTCGTCGCGACGACGATCGCGTCGGAGGATGCGCGCTTCTGCAAGCATCGCGGCGTTGACTGGGACGAGCTGATCGAGGTGATCGAGGACGAGGACGGGCCGGCGCGCGGCGCCTCGACGATCTCGATGCAGGTCGCCAAGAACCTTTTCCTCTGGAATTCCCGCAGCCGGATCCGCAAGGCGATCGAGATCCCGCTCGCCATCTATCTCGACTTCGTCTGGTCGAAGCGGCGGATGATGGAGATCTATCTCAACATCGCCGAATGGGGGCCGGACGGCGAGTTCGGCGTGGAGGCGGGCGCTTTGCGCGCCTTCAAGAAGCAGGCGAAGAACCTCTCGCCGCGCGAGGCCGCGCTGATGGTCTCGGTGCTGCCGAATCCGATCCGCCGCGATCCCGCCCGCCCGAGCGCGGTCGTGGCGCGCAAGGCGGGGATCGTCGGGGCGCGGGCGCGCGATGCCGATCTCTCCTGCCTCGGCCTGGCGCGGCGTTGACGTGGCGCAATGCGCGCTGCCCTTCCGGTGGGTATAATAAGCATCGTCAATGGAGATCCGCAGTATGCAGCCCAAGGATATCGAGAGCCTTCTGGTCGGCCTTTATTGCGATGCCGAGCTGCCCGCGACGCCGCCCGCGCTGGCGCTCGCCGTGCAGGTCGCGGGCGCGTTCGGCGCTCGCCTCGCGGCCGAGATCCTCCTGCCGAAGATCGTCGTTCCCGGCGTTCTGGCGCGCGGCGTGGTCTCGGGCTTCATCGCGAGCGAGACGGAGCGCCTGTCGGCGCTCGCCGATCAGCGCGGCGCCGCGCTGCGCGATGCCGCCGAACGGGCCGGCGTCGCGTGCACCTCGAATACGACGCATCTGCCGCATTGGGAGCTGCGCGATACCTTCACGCGCAAGGCCCGCCTGCACGACCTCGTCGTACTGAGCGGCGGGCAGGAATTCTACGACCACGAGCGCGACGTGGTCGAAGGCGCGCTGTTCGACAGCGGCCGGCCCCTGCTCGTCGCCGGTATGACGCCGGGCGCGCTCGACGGGCCGATCATCGTCGCCTGGGACGGGAGCGGCCGGGCGGCGCGGGCCGTCCACGACGCCCTCCCGTTCCTGCGCCGCGCGCCCTCCGTGACGCTCCTTTCGGTGACGGGCGAGAAGGACCTGTCGCGCGCCGCCGATGCGGACCTCATGGTGTCGCATCTCGTCGGCCATGGCGTGAAGGCGGCGGCGAAAACGATCGCGGCGATCGATGGCGATGTTGCGGAGGCGCTGCGCCGCGAGGCGCAGAAAAACGGCGCCGCGATGATCGTGATGGGGGCGTTCGTGCATTCCCGCCTCCGCCAGATCGTCTTCGGCGGCGTCACCGGCGCGCTGCTGCGCGAAAGCCCGGTGCCGCTGCTCCTTTCCTACTGAGGCGGTTCCGCCTCTAGCTTTTTCGTCTGAGCATGATCTTCTCTGAAAACCGGTTCCCGCTTTTCGGGATCATGCTCTGGCGCCGCTTTTCTTCGCGCCGGCTCTGGCGTTCGCGGTCGATATCCGCTATGGACGCCGCTCGAATTGATCGCAGCGCCCGGCCGGCGCTCTCCGTCGGCCGGCGCATTTGCGTGACAGCAACCGAAGTGGACTCGTCCGATGGCCGTTCCGAAAAGAAAAACCTCCCCCTCCAAGCGCGGCATGCGCCGTTCGGCCGATGCGCTGAAGCAGCCCGCCTATGTCGAGGACAAGACCTCGGGCGAGCTGCGCCGCCCGCACCATATCGACCTGAAGACCGGCATGTATCGCGGCCGCCAGGTGCTGACGCCGAAGACCCAGGCCGAGGCCTGACCGCGGGCGCGCCGAGGCGCGCCCTTCACGGCATTTGAGCAGGATTTCAACCCGGAAGGCGCAAGCTTTCCGGGTTTTCGTGCGTGACGCCGCAGCGTTTCAGCCGCTCCAGCATGTGGATCGGCACCGGCGCCTCGGCGACGACCGGCGGCTTGCCGGCCTCCAGCGGGATCTCGATGCGGCGCGCATGCAGATGCAGCGGCGCGCCGCCCTGGCGCGGCGCGGTGCCGTAGATCGGATCGCCGACGATCGGATGGCCGATCGCCTGCATGTGGACGCGTAGCTGGTGGGTGCGGCCCGTGACGGGCTTCAGCGCCAGCGCCGTCAACCCCTCGACGCGGCCGAGCACGGACCAAAGCGTGGTGGCCTCCTGGCCTTCCGGGTCGACCTTCATCCACCAGCCGCGCTCGGGATCGCGGCGCCCGAGCCTCAAGTCGATCGTGCCCTCCTCGCCCGCGACCTCGCCCTCAACGACCGCCCAATAGGTTTTCGAGACCCGGTTCTGCTTGAACAGCCGGCCGAGCAGCGCCAGGGCCTTGGGATGGCGGCCGAGCACCAGGCAGCCCGAGGTGTCCTTGTCGAGCCGATGCGCGAGCTCCGGCAGGCGCGGCAGGCCGAAGCGCAGCGCGTCGAGATAGGTCGTGAGGGCCGGGCCGCCCTTCGGTCCGGGATGGACCGGCAGGCCCGCCGGCTTGTCGATCACCAGCATCATCCCATCTCGATGGAGAAGCCGGCCCTGAAGCTCTTCCGGGGTCATGCCGAAACCGCTATCACGGGCCCATGTCGCAGGACCAGACCAAGAAACCCTCCTTCCTCGGCCGCCTGTTTGGCGCCAAGGACACCCAGCCGCCGCCGGCCGCGCCGAGCGAGTCGGCGCCCGCCGCGCCCGAGGCGCTCGCCGAGCCGCCCGCCAAGCAGAGCTGGTGGCAGAAGCTGAAATCGGGGCTGTCGCGCTCCTCCGGCGCGATCGGCACCGGCATCGTCGACATCTTCACCAAGCGCAAGCTCGACGCCACGACGCTGGAGGAGCTGGAGGATCTGCTGATCCAGGCCGATCTCGGCATGGAGACCTCGGCGCGCATCGCCGAGGCGCTGCAAAAGGGGCGCTACGACAAGCAGATCGCCCCCGAGGAGGTGCGCAGCGTACTCGCGACCGAGGTCGAGCGCGTGCTGGCGCCGGTCGCCAAGCCGCTTGCCGTCGATCCGGACAAGAAGCCGTTCGTCATCCTGGTGGTCGGCGTCAACGGCTCGGGCAAGACGACGACGATCGGCAAGCTCTCGGCGAAATTCGCCGCCGAGGGCAAGTCCGTGCTGCTGGCGGCCGGCGACACGTTCCGCGCCGCCGCGATCGAGCAGCTCAAGATCTGGGGCGAACGCACCGGCGCGCCGGTCGTGGCGACGACGCAGGGCGGGGACGCGGCCTCGCTCGCCTTCGAGGCGCTGAGCCGGGCGAGGGACGAAGGCCGCGACATCGTGCTGCTCGACACCGCCGGCCGGCTTCAGAACAAGGCCGGCCTGATGGCCGAGCTCGAGAAGATCGTGCGGGTGATGCGTAAGGTCGACGCCAGCGCGCCGCATGCGGTGCTGCTGGTGCTCGACGCGACCGTCGGGCAGAACGCGCTGAGCCAAGTCGAGGCCTTCGGCAAGACGGCGGGCGTCACCGGCCTCGTCATGACCAAGCTCGACGGCACGGCGCGCGGCGGCATCCTCGTCGCGATCGCGGCGAAATCGAAGCTGCCGGTGCATTTCATCGGCGTCGGCGAGGGCGTGGACGATCTCGAGCCCTTCGCGGCGAAGGATTTCGCACGGGCAATCGCGGGATTGGACGAATGAGCACGCCCGCCGAAACGCCGCCCGCCAATTCGCCGACCAAGCCGAAGATCAGCCCGGCGCTGAAATTCGCGCTCGAATTCGGGCCGCTCGTCGTCTTCTTCCTGGTCAACCTGAAATTCGGCCTGTTCGCCGCGACCGCGGCGCTGATGCCGCTGGTGGTGATCGCGCTCGCCGTCTCCTACGCGCTGACCCGCACCTGGCCCGTGATGCCCGTCGTCTCGGGCACCATGGTGCTGATCTTCGGCGCGCTGACGCTCTATCTGCACGACGAGACCTTCGTGAAGATGAAGCCGACCATCGTCAACCTGCTGTTCGGCGCCGCGCTGCTCGGCGGCCTCGCCTTCGGCAAGTCACTACTGTCGGTGATGCTCGATTCCGCCTTCACGCTGGAAGAGGAAGGCTGGCGCAGGCTGACGCTGCGCTGGGGGATCTTCTTCTTCGTGCTGGCGGGGCTGAACGAGGTCGTCTGGCGCTTCTTCTCGACCGATACCTGGACCTATTTCAAGGTGTTCGGGATCATGCCGCTGACCATGCTGTTCGCGATGGCGCAGTACCCGCTGCTGATCCGCTACGACACGAGCGGCGTCTTCCGCACCTACGACAAGGCCGAGTGAGCGCGGCTATTTCCGGGCGCGGCGCGTCCGAGCGGCCTGCGGCGCGCGCGCCGCGTCGGCCTCGAGCTGCGCGATCAGGTGCTCGCCCCAGCGGATGTCCTCCGCCATGGCGTGGCGGGCGGCGGCGGGATCGCGGCGGCGCAGCGCCGCCAGGATCTCGTGATGGCGGTGCTCGTCCTCGCTGAGCTGGCGCTTCGGCGTCAGGTCGTGGAAGAGCCGCAGGAACGGCCCCATCAGCACCCACATGTTCTCGACGATCCCCTCCAGGATCGGCAGCCGGGCGATCTGGAGGAGCCGGAAGTGGAAGTCGCGGTTGAGCGTGCTGGCGCGGCGCGGATCGCTCGCCGCCGCCGCAATGAAGCGGCGCTGCAGGGCCTCCAGCTCCTCCAGCTCGGCATCCGTGATGATCTCGGCGGCGCGCGCCACGGCCGAGCCCTCGAGCTCGATGCGGATGCGCTGGATCTCGCGCAGGTCGCTCGGGCTGAGCTGCGGCACCGAGATGGAGGTCGCGGCGCGCATCTCCAGCGCCCGCTCGCTGACGAGGCGGAAGATCGCCTCGCGCACCGGGGTGATCGAGGTGCCGAAGGCCTCGGCCGTGCCCGCGATGGTCAGCCGCTCGCCCGGCGAGAACAGCCCTTCCATCAGGCCGCTGCGGAGCTGCGCGTAGAGCTGCTCCGAAAGATTCTTCTTGGCGACCGGGGTTACCTGCATGGCGCTGTGTTCCGGTCCCTCAGCCTGTTTCGACGAGCTCGATCATGATCCCGTTCGGGTCGCGCATGTAAAGGCCCCTCAGCCCCTTGGCGATGCCTTCCGTGATCTCGGTCGTCTCGCCCTGCAATTCCCCGCCATTGGCGAGGATCGCGGCGCGGATCGGCGCCAGCTCCTTGACGCGGATGCAAAGATGCGCGGCGCCGGGCGCGTTCGCGGCCGGCCGGATCGGCTCGCCCTTGGGCGCGACGAACTCGATGAACTCGATATGGGTGCCGAGCCCGTAGAGATGCACGAGCCTCACGTCGGCGCCGGGCACGCCCATGAAGCGGGCGATCCAGGGCTCGCGGCGGGTGCCGACGGGCTTGGCCTCAAAGCCCATCACGCCTTCCCAGAACGCGACCGAGGCCTCGATCGAATGGGTGATGAAGCCCGCATGGTCGTAGCGGGCATTGTCCTCGTTAAGGCTCATTGGAAGCTTTCCTTGCGGGTCGCGAGGGCGGCGAGCCGCTCCCAGTCGAGGATCGTGGAGGCGCCGGGGCGGTCGCAGGCGAGCGCCATGCCGCCTTCGATCACCGGCCGGTCGAGCTCGTATCGGTCGATCGGATCGGCGCCGATATCGGGCATGATCATCTCGACCGCCCGCACGGTCTCGGAGGCGAAGCCGAGATGGGCGTGCAGGGCCGGGAAGACATGCGGGATGAGCGCGCGGTCGAGCGCCGCCGCGAGGTGTGCTACCTCGATCAGGCCCGAGACGCCGCCGCTGACGCTCGCGTCGGGCCGCAGGATCGGCGCGACGTCGGCGAGGTCGCGGAAGCCGTGGCGGTCGATCACGTCCTCGCCGACCGCCAGCGGCACGCCGAGCCGCGCCTGGAGGGCGCCGATCGCGCGCCACTGAGTCGGCGCGAACGGGTCCTCGATGAAGGCGGCGCCCATTGCCTCGGCCATGCGGCAGGTCGGAAGCGCTTCCTCGGGCGTGCGCCAGGACCAATGCGCGTCGATGCCGAAGCGGTGGCCGTCCGGCAGCGCGCCGCGCGCGGCCTCCAGCAGAGCCGTGTCGATCGCGAGATCGGTGCCGTCGATCATGATCTTGACGGTGGCGAAGCCGGCCGCCGCCAGCGCGGCGCATTGCGCCGCGATGCGCTCGGGCGTCGCCCCGTAGCCGATCACCGGCATCAGCGGCACGGCGCGCCGCACGCCGCCGAGCAGCGCCCAGAGCGGCTGGCCGAGCTGGCGGCCATGGGCGTCCCACAGCGCGATGTCGAGAAGGCTGATGCCGCGGATCAGCGACGCCCGCCCGGCCGGGGCGGGACCGAGCGCGGCCTTGCGCACGGCGCCCCGCATCGCGGCCGGCTTGCCGAGCGCCAGCGGGACGACGCGTGCCGCGAGATCGAACAGCGGCAGGCCGCGCTCGAAGCCGGTCGCATGCCCTTCCGATCCGTCCGAGAAGACCAGCCGCAGCGAGACATAATCGCGGAAGCGGATCTCGGTCCGCCCGAGCGTGACGGGCGCGGGCAGCGGCACCCGGCATTGCATCAGCTCGGCGCGCACGACCGCGGGAGGCGTCGAATAGCTCATGGCGAAGTCAGCCTCACATGAAGAGCCGCGGCACGATCAGCACGAGCCAGGGCACATAGGTGATGAGCATCAGCACGGCGACCAGAGCCGCCAGGAACGGCCAGCATTCGCGGACATATTCCTCCATCCGCGTCTTGGTGATCGCGAGGACGATGAACATCATGGTGCCGACCGGAGGGGTGAAGCCGGCGATCGTCAAGTTCACCGACATGACGATGCCGAAATGCACGAGGTCGATGTTCATCGCCTTGACGGCCGGCACCAGGATCGGCGCCAGCAGCACCATCGCGGCGCCGCCCTCGAAGAAGAAGCCGACGATCAGCAGGAAGATGTTGATGACGAGCAGCATCAGCCAGGGGCTGCCGATATCGTGCACCAGCGTGTTGGTGATGGCGCTCGGGATACCCTCCCAGGTGAGGTAGGAGCTGAACGCCATCGCGCCGCAGACGATGAACATCACGCTGGCGGTCGCCTCGACCGATTCCACCAGGATCGGCCGCACATGCTCCCAGCGCAGGCGGCGATAGACGAAGATGCCGACGATCAGCGCGTAGAGCACCGCGATGGCGCCCGCTTCGGTCGGCGTGAACACGCCGTAGCGCAGGCCGACCAGCAGGAAGACCGGCATCATCAGCGCCCAGACCGATTCCCGGCAATGCCGGCCGATCTCGGACCAGCTCGCGGCGGTGGTGCGCTCTGCGCCGTAGCCGCGCTTGCGGGCGATGATCGAGACCGTGATCATCAGCGCCGCCATCAGCAGCAGACCAGGAATGTAGCCGGCTAAGAACATGCGCGCGACCGACACGTCGGCCATCAGCGAATACAAGATCAGGATGATGCCGGGCGGGATGATCGGGGTGATCACCGAGCTCGCGGCCGTCACCACGGTGGAGAAGCCCTTGGAGTAGCCGTGCCGGATCATCTGCGGCACGATCGTCTTGGCGTCCATCGCTGCATCGGCGTTGGCCGAGCCCGAGAGGCCGCCCATCATCGCGCTCAGCACGATGTTGATCTGCGCGAGGCCGCCGCGCACATGCCCGACCAGCAGGTTGGCGAGGCCGTAGAGCTTCTCGGAGATGCCCGAATAGTTGAACACCACGCCGGCGCAGGTGAAGAACGGGATCGCCAGATAGGGGAAGGATTCGGTCGGCGCCATCATGCTCTGCACCACGATCTCGATCGGCATCGTGGTGTTGATGAAGGTGTAGTAGAGCGCGGTCGGGATGATCAGCGCGAAGCCGACCGGCACGCGCAGCAGCATCAGCACGAACATCAGGATGATCGGCACGAAGGACATGAACGTCATGACGGGATGTCCTTCAGATCTGGTCGGCGGCTTCGGCGTAGTCGAGGTCGCGGCCCGAGAGGACGCGGCCGATGAAGGCGGCCGAATAGATCGCCATCAGCGCGAAGCCGATGGTCGCGGCGACGTGGATATAGGCGTAGGGCATCTGCAGATAGGCGGTGCGGCGGATCCAGCCGTCGTCGACCAGCAGCAGGCTGATGTAGACGAGATAGCAGCAGGTGACGAAGAGGAGGACCAGCGTCGCAAGCGTGGTGATGCGCCGCAGGCCGGGCGACATCATGTGGATGGCGAAATCGACCGCGATCATCACGCGCTTGCGGTAGAGATAGGCGGCGCCGAGGAAGATCGTGTAGGCGAAGCCGAGATACGAGATCTCCTCGGAGAACAGCAGCGAGGTTCCCGAAAGGTAGCGCAGCAGCACGTTCGCCGTGACCATCGTGAGCGTCAGCAGGAAGGCCGCGCAGGCGATCTTCAATTCCAAGTCACGCAGGATTGCGGGCATCGCGCCGATCCTCTTGAAGACAGAACGAGGCGGGCCGGAAGCGCGGCGGCGCTCCCGGCCGGACGGCGTTACTGGATGGCCTTCAGCATCTGGTCGTAGAGGCCGGGCGTCCATTCGGGGAACGCCTTGGAGACCTCGCGCGCCGCCTCGATGAAGGCGGTCTTGTCGACGTCGTTGAACTTCACGCCGAGGCCTTCGAGCTTGGTGCGGAACTCCTTCTCGATCTCCAGGATCTGCGGCGCGCGCTTGGCCGGATAGGCGCCGCCGACCTGATCGATCGCCTTGCGCGCGACCTCGGGGAGGCCGTCATAGACCTTCTGCGACATCACGATCGTCGTGGTCGCGACGAGGTGCCCGGTCAGCGAGATGCGCTTCTTGGCCTCGTAGAGCTTGGCCGAATAGAGCAGGGAGAGCGGCGATTCCGCTGCATCCGCGACGCCTTGCGAGAGCGCCGAATAGACCTCGCTCCAGGCCGTGTTGGTCGGGTTGCCGCCGAGCGTCTTGGAGACCTCGTTCCACATCTTGGTCGGCGCGTTGCGGATCTTCATGCCGGCCGTGTCGGCGCGCGTCTTCACCTCCTTGTCGGAGATCAGGTGGCGGGTGCCGAAATAGACCGCCGTGACGGTGCGCAAGCCCTTCTTGTTGAGCTCGCCCTCGAGCTTGCGGCCGAGCTCGGACTTCCACGCCTTCTCGATGTCCTCGGGCTTCTTGAACAGGAAGGGATGCATGAAGCAGGCGTAGTCAGGCACGTAGTTGGAGAGATGGCTCGGGTCGCAATCCTGCAGGATCGGCGCGCCGCGCGAGATCGCCTGGATCATGTCGACGGTCTTGCCGAGCGCCTCGGTCGGCAGCACCTCGACCTTCAGCGTGCCCTGGGCGGTCTCCTCGAGCTCCTTGGCGAATTGCTGCCAGAGCGGGAAATGCGCGTCCTGGTTCGACACCACCATGTTCATGCGCAGCAGCGTCGGGTTCTGCGCGATGGCGGGCATCGCAAGGCCCGTCGCGCCGAGGCCGGCGGCCGCGAGACCCGATTTCAGCAGCGTGCGCCGCGTCGTACCCTTCATGTCGCTTGTCATGTGTTCCTCCGATGGATCGGCTTCTCGTTGCGGGAGTGGTTCGAAAAAGGTCAGCTCGCGAGGCCGAGATCGACGCTCTCTGTCTGGAACAGCGTCGCCGACATGCCGCCGTCGACCATCAGCACATGACCCGAGACGAAGGCGGCGGCGGGCGAGGCGAGGAACACGGCGGGCGCCGCCAGCTCGTCGGGCGAGGCCCAGCGGCCGAGCGGCGTGCGGTCGACGACCAGCTTGTGGAACTTGCCGTCCGCGAGTGTCGCCTTGTTGATCTCGGTCTCGATATAGCCGGGGCCGATGGCGTTGACCGTGATGCCGAAGGCGCCGAGCTCGGCCGCGAGCGCCCGCGTCAGCCCGACCACGCCGTGCTTGGCCGCCACGTAGGAGACGACGCCGGGGCGCGACGAGATGCCCATCAGCGAGGCCGTGTTGATGATGCGCCCGCCGCCCTGCCTGCGCATCACGCGCGCGGCCTCGCGGGCGAGGCCGTAGAGCGAGGTCAGGTTGACGGCGATCACCTTCTCCCAGTCCGAGACGTCATGCGTCTCGACCGGCTTGCGGATCAGGATGCCGGCATTGTTCATCAGGATGTCGAGCCGGCCGTGGCGGGCGACGATCGCGTCGATGGCGACCGCGCCGGCCTTGTGGTCGGTCACGTCGAAGGGCATCGCCTCGGCGGCGTGGCCGGCGGCGCGGAGCTCGGCGGCGGCGGCCTCGGCCGTCTCGGCGCGGATGTCGTTGATGACGACGCGGGCGCCGGCCCGCGCGAAGCCGCGGGCGATCGAGAAGCCGATGCCGCGGCCCGCGCCCGTGACGAGGGCGGTCAGCCCCTCCAGCGAGAAGGCCTCGGGCGGCGGCGTGACGGCGGCGCTCATCGGGCGGCGGCCTCGACGGCGCGCATCGCCTCGACGATCTCGGCGGTCGTCAGCGGGCGGACGAAATGCTTCATATGCGGCGCCGCGTTGGTCAGCTCGGCGATCGTCGCGAGATCGGCCTCGCTCCCCTTGAAGCCGAGTTCGGCGAGGCCGCAGGGCAGGCCGGTCTCGCGGTAGAAGCCGCGCATGTCGGCCATGAAGGCTGCGTCGCGTCCCTCGAGCTGGAGCTGGACGAGGAGGCCGTAGGCGACCTGGAGCCCGTGCAGCGCCTCGGCCGGCCCGGTCACGGCCGAGAGGCCGCGCGTCATGGCGTGCGAGATCGACAGGCCGCCGCTCTCGAAGGCGAGGCCGCTCATCAGAACGGAGGCTTCGACGACCCGCTCCAGCGCCGCATCGGGCGTGCCGCGCTTGACCGCCGCGAGGGCCGCGACCGCGTCGGCGCGCAGGATGTCGTAGCAGGCCTCGGCCAGCGCCAGCGCGGTGCGCGGCGACTTGCCGCCGAACATGTTGTTGCCATTCTGGCCGACGCATTGGCCGACCTCGAACTTCTTCACCAGCGCGTCCGCGATGCCGGCCGACAGGAGGATCGCGGGCGCCTTGGCGATGATCGCGGTGTCGACCAGCACCAGATCGGGATTGCCGGCAAACTTCTCGACGCCGACCAGCTTGTGGGCCGCGTCGTAGACGACCGCGATATGGCTCGTCGGACTGTCGTTGGAGGCGACGGTCGGGACCGTGACGGTGCGCGCGCCGAGCTTCGCCGCCACCGCCTTGCCGGTGTCGATCGTCTTGCCGCCGCCGGCCGCGACGACGACGTCGATGCCGCGTCCCGTCCAGGCATCGGCGATGCGGGCGATCTCGGCATGCGTGATCTCGCCGCCGAAGACCTCGCGGGCGAGCGTCACGCCGGCCGCCGCGCAGCTCTTCTCGGTGGCGGCGCCGATCAGCGCGCCGACATGCGCGTCGGCGAGCAGGAGGGCGGATTTGCCGATCCGGGCGAGCTCCTCGCCGATCCGGCCGATGGCGTCCGGCCCCTGGATATAGCGTCGCGGCGAGCCGAAGATGATCATGTCAGGCAGTCTCCAGATGCGAAGGCGCCGCGGCCGCGAGGCCGGGCAGCAGAAAGCGGACAAACAGGTCGATCTGCGCCGCGAGCATGTGCTCGCCGAAATGGATGCGCGCGCCGCGCGCCTCGGCGGCGCCGAGCAGCGGCGTGATGGCGGGCTTCATGATGATGTCGGCGACGACCATGCCGGGGCCGATCGAGGCCGGATCCATCGGCATGCCCGGATCGCCCGAGAGCCCGACCGAGGTCGCGTTGACGACGAGGTCGAAGCCGCGCGCATCGGCCGGGCCGGCCGCGATGGCGGCGCCCGGAAAGACGGTGCGCAGCTTGTCGGCGAGGGCTTCGGCGCGGGCCCGGTTGCGGTTGGCGACGACGATGTCGCGCGCGCCGGTCTCGGCAAGCGCATGGGCGATTGCGGTGGCGGCGCCGCCGGCGCCGAGCACCAGGCAGCGCCGGTCCTTCGGCTCGAAGCCGTCGCCGCGCAGCCCGGCGACGAAGCCGCGCCCGTCGAACATCGCGCCGGTGAGCGTGCCGTCCTCGTCGCGCCGGATGACGTTGACGACCTGCATCATCGCGGCGGCGCCTTCGAGGCGGTCGCAGAGCGGCGCCGCCGTCTCCTTGTGCGGGATGGTGACGATCATGCCGGCAACGCTCGAGACGCCGCGCAGCCCCGCCACGGTTGCGGCGAGGTGGCCGGCCGGCACTTCCCAGGGAACGACGACCGCGTTGATGCCGAGCGCCGCCGTGCGGGCGTTGAAGACGCGCGGCGTCTGCACATGCCCGGACGGGCAGGCGAGATGCGGAATGACGCGCGTATGCCCGTCGATCATGCGCGCTCCTCCCTCGAGCTTTTGGTGACGCGGCCTTTGGTCGACGCGTCTTGTTTCACTATATGATGCATGATACATGATTGATGTCAAATGACGGCCGGAGTTCTCTATTCGGTCGACAGGGAGGGGCCGGCTGGCGTGATGTCGGCGGCCGTGAAGACCAAAAAGGGACGGTTCTGCCCATGCAGCCTCACGCCGCGCCGGAGACACGCCGGAACTCGTTCGCGCTCAGCCCCGAGGACCTCGCGCGGCTGCGCGAGAAGGCCCGCTTCATCCGCCTGGAGACGATCCGGCTGATCGAGATCGCCAAGGTTGGGCACTACTCCTCGGTATTCTCGGCCGCCGAGATCTTCGCGGCGCTCTACTACGACGTGATGCGCCTCCGGGCGAACGAGCCGAACTGGGCGGACCGCGACCGCTTCCTGATGGGCAAGGGCCATGCGGCGGTCGGGCTGTTCCCGATCCTCGCCGAGCTCGGCTACATCGACCGCGAGACGCTCGACGGTTACACGAGGCTCGGCAATCCGCTCGGCGACCATCCGGACATGCGCAAGGTGCCGGGCATCGATTTCTCGTCGGGCTCGATCGGCCATGCGCTGTCGGCCGGCGCCGGCATGGCCTGGGCGGGGCGCTTCGAGAAGCGCGATTTCGCGGTCTTCGTCATGCTCGGCGACGGCGAGATGCAGGAGGGCCAGGTCTGGGAGGCGGCTCTGTTCGCCGGCCACAACAAGCTCTCGCGCCTCGTCGCGATCATCGACCGCAACGGCTACCAGCTCGACGGCAAGGTCGACGACGTGATGGCGGTGGAGCCGCTCACCGAGAAATGGCGGAGCTTCGGCTGGGAGGTGCGCGAGGTCGACGGGCACGACCTCTCGGCGCTGGCGTCGCTCCTGCGCGAGATCCGGGCCGACGAGAGCCGGCAGAAGCCGTGCTGCATCGTCGCCCGCACGCTGAAGGGCAAGGGCGTCTCCTATATGGAGACGGAGCCCGGCTGGCATCTCGGCTATCTCGATCCGTCCGACGCCAAGCGCGCCGTCGACGAAATCCTCTCCAAGGAGATCTGAGCCATGAACGGCCCGCTCTCGCCCAATTCCTGGCAGTATCGCGCGCTGAACAGCGCCAATCCGGGGCTGAACTTCCTCTCGGACGCGCTGATCGATCTCGTCGCGGACGGCCACAAGATCATCGCCGGCTCGGCCGACCTGCAATATTCGAACGGCCTCAACAAATTCGCGAAGGCCCATCCCGACCGCTACATCTCGTTCGGCATCTCGGAGCAGAACATGGTGACGGCGGCGGCCGGCATCGCGACCACCGGGATGATCCCGGTCGTCGCGACCTTCGCGTCGTTCCTGGGGCTGCTGGCCTGCGAGCAGATCCGGATGGACTGCGCCTATTGCGCCCAGCCGGTGCGGCTGATCGGCCACCATACCGGCATCTCGCTCGGCTTCTACGGCACCTCGCATCACGCGACCGAAGATATCGGCACGATGCGCTCGATCGCCGATCTTGCCGTGGTGTCGCCGGCCGACGGGCCGCAGCTTTATGCGGCGCTGAAGGCGACGATCGATCATCCCGAGCCGATCTATTTCCGCATCGGCCGCGGCCGCGAGCCGGACGTCTACACCAAGGACACCCCCTTCGTGCTCGGCCAGGCGATCGAGCACGGGATCGGCGAGGAGCTGACCATCATCGCCTGCGGGCTGCCGGTGCATCCGGCGCTGGAAGCGGCGCGGCGCCTCAACGCGACCGGGCGCTCGGTCGGGGTGATCGACATGCACACGCTGAAGCCGCTCGACCGCGCGGCGGTGCTGCGCGCGGCTGGCCGCTCGAGGATCTTGATGACGGCCGAGGAGCACAACGTCATCGGCGGCCTCGGCGCGGCGGTCGCCGAGGTGCTGGCCGACGAGGGCTGCGGCATCCGCCTGGTGCGGCACGGCATCCAGGACGAGTACAGCCTGATCGCGCCGCCGACCCATCTCTACGCCCATTACAAGCTCGATGCCGACGGGATCGAGGATGTGGCGAAGGGGGCGCTGGCGCGGATCTGAGATCCGCGACGAGACCCCTTGCAAACGCGCCTCCGACCGGGACACTACGCAATCCGGCGCGGGTCGAGAGGGGCGGATGGGCACGGCGCGCGAGCTTGGGCTGATCGTCGAGGGGGCGAACGCGCTGCCGCCCGGCACGCTGAATGCGATCACGGACGTGCCCGGCGTCGGGGTCGGGCATCGGACGCTGCGCGGCAATGGAATCGCGACCGGCGTGACCGCTATCCTGCCGCATGGCGATGACCCGTTCCGCGTCAAGGTGCGCGCTGCCGTCGAGGTGATCAACGGCTTCGGCAAATCGGCCGGGCTGGTGCAGGTCGCCGAGCTCGGCACGATCGAGACGCCGATCCTCATGACCAATACGTTCGGCGTGGCGGCCTGCACCGAGGCGCTGATCCGCCGCGCCGTGGCGGCGAACCCGGCGATCGGGCGCACGACATCGACCGTCAATCCGCTCGTCTGCGAATGCAATGACGGGCAGATCAACGACATCCAGGCGCTGGCCGTGACGGCCGACGATGCCGTCCTGGCGATCGAGGCCGCGGCGACCGGGCCGTTCGAGCAGGGCGCGGTCGGCGCCGGCACCGGCATGACCGCCTTCGGCTTCAAGGCGGGCATCGGCACGGCGTCGCGGCGGCTGCGCATCGCCGGCCGGACCTTCCTGCTCGGCGCGCTCGTGCTGGCGAATTTCGGGCGCGCCGGCGATCTCGTCCTGCCGGACGGACGCCGGCCGAGCCCTGGCGAAGCGAGCCCGGCCGAAAAGGGATCGGTGATCGTCGTGCTGGCGACCGACCTGCCGCTCGGCGAGCGTCAGCTCCAGCGCGTCGCGCGGCGGGCCGGCGCGGGGCTCGCCCGGCTCGGTGCGTTCTGGGGGCACGGCTCGGGCGACATCGTGCTCGCCTTCACGACCGCCGATCCGGTGCTGCACGAGCCCGGCGAAGCCTTCTCGGCGACCACCCGGCTCGACGACAAGCGGATCGACATCCCGTTCCGCGCCGCCGCCGAGGCGACCGAGGAGGCCGTGCTCAACGCGCTCTGCGCGGCGCCCGCGACTTCCGGCCGCGATGGGCGGCTCTTTCCCTCGCTGGCCGACTGGGCGCGGCGGCATCCGCGCTGAGGCCTCGACCGCGCGGCGCCGTTCGCGCAAACTGGCGCGGGGCGCCCATCACGTTTCCGGAAAGGCGCGAGGTGAAACATCCGTTCTTCACGATCGGCCA
>JBDHTH010000009.1:0-17126 GCA_039808545.1 Phreatobacteraceae bacterium
AACGGGCGATGGCGACGCGCTGCTGCTGGCCGCCCGAGAGCTCGTCCGGATAGGCGTCGCGCCGATCCGCGAGGCCGACGCGGGCGAGCACCTCCTGGCTGGTCCGCTCAGCCTCGGCCTCGCCGACGCCCTTCACGACGCGCGGCGCGAGCGTGACGTTCTCGCCGACGGTCAGATGCGGGAACAGGTTGTAGCTCTGGAAGACCATGCCGACCTCCTGGCGGAGCGCCTTGAGGTCGCCGCCCTCCGGGCCGAGCTTGTGCCCCGCCACCTCGATGGCGCCGGACTGGATCCTCTCCAGGCCGTTGATGCAGCGCAGCATGGTCGACTTGCCGGATCCCGACCGGCCGATCACCGCCACCACCTCCTGCGGCTCGACCGCGAGCGAGACGCCCTTCAGCACCTCCACGGCGCCGTAGGATTTCGAGATGTTGTCGATCTTAAGCGCGGGCATGGCCCCGACCTTTCAGGCGTTCGCTCCAATGGGAGAGCGGGTAGCAGAGCGCGAAATAGATCACCGCCACGGTGAGAAACACGTGGAAGGGCTGGAACGTCATGTTGTTGACGAGCTGGCCGGCGCGCGTCAGCTCGACGAAGCCGATCAGCGCCGTCACCGAGGTATTCTTCACGATCTGCACCATGAAGCCGACGGTCGGGCCGAGCGCGATCCGGAAGGCTTGCGGCAGGATGACGTAGCGCAGCTTCTGCGGGCCGCTCATCGCGAGGGAATCGGCAGCCTCCCATTGCTGGCGCGGGATCGATTCGATGCAGCCGCGCCAGATATCGGCCAGGAAGGCGGTCGTGTAGATCGCCAGCGAGAGGCCCGCCGCGATCAGGGGCGGCAGGAAGAAGCCGAGAAAGCTCAGCCCGTAGAAGGCGAGGAAAACGATCACCAGCAGCGGCGTCGCCTGCACGAGCTGAATGTAGCCGGCGACGATCATCTTCGCCCATCCCGGGCCGAGCGCCCGCAGCAACGCGAAGATCAGCCCGAAAAATCCGCCGATCAGGAAGGTCACAAGCGACAGGCCGATCGTCCAGCGCGTCGCCAGCAGCAGGAATTGGATGCTGTCCCAGCCGAAGGTCCTCACGGCTTCGCCCCCGCGGCCGGAATGTCGGCGAGCAGCGAGGGCCTCGGCACCTTGCGGCGGAACAGCCGCTTGCCGATCAGCCAGTAGAGGAGCCGGAACGCGAAAGTCAGCGCAATATACATCACGGCGATGACGAGGAAGGTTTCCAGGCTCCGGAAGGTGTTGGACTCGATCTTCGAGGCGACGGCGGTCAACTCGGTCGCCGAGATCGCCGAGGCGATCGAGGAGCCGAGCAGCGTCAGGGTGAGCTGGCCGGTCAGCGCCGGGTAGATGATGCGCAGCGCCGGCACCAGCACGACGTAGCGAATGGTCTGCAGCCCCGAGAGACCGAGCGCCAGGCCGGCCTCGATCTGCGTCTTCGGGATGGCGAGGAGGCCGGCGCGGATGATCTCGGTCGCATAGGCGCCGAGATTGAGCGAGAGCGCCAGGAAGGCCGCGACATTCGCCGAGAGGCGAATGCCGAGATAGGGCAGCCCGAAGAAGATCAGAAAGAGCTGCACCAGCAGCGGCGTGTTGCGGAAGGCCTCGACATAGATCTTGACGAGGCGCCCCGCCCAGGCCGGCCCGTAGACGCGGGTGACGGCCGCCGCGAGACCGATGGCGACGCCGGCGGCGATCGCCTCGCCCGACAGGATCAGCGTGTTGATCGCGCCGTCCACGAGCTCGCCCGACCGGGCCAGAACCGGCCCGAACTGCATTTCATAGGCCATGGAACCCGCGCTCCGCAGCGTACCGATGCCGGCAGGCCGGCATCGGTCTTCAGGAGGCGCCGGTCAGAAGGTCGGTAGCTTTCCGCCCGGCACCGGGATGCCGATATGCTTCTTGTGCAGCGCGTCGAGCTGGCCGCTGACCTCGTAGTAGTAGATGAAGTTGTTCAGCCAATGGTGCAGCTCGAAGCTGCCCTTGCGCACCGCCATCGACCAATAGAGCGTGAAGATCGGCACCTCGGCCTTCACCTCCAGATTGGCGATGTTCTGCTTCTTGATGATGTCGTTGGCGACCGCCGCGACCGCCGCGGTGGCGTCGACCTGGCCCGAGACCAGCGCCTGGAAGGCGAGCGCGTCGTCGTCGAAGCGCACGACCTCGAGGCCGGGAATCTTCATGTTGGTGACGGCGACGTCCTGGGTGCCGCCCTTCGGCACCGAGACCTTCTTGTTGGCGAGGTCCTCGAGCTTGGTCAGCTTCATGTCCTTCTTGGCGACGAAGCGCATCTCATAGGCGCCGTAGGGATTCGTCATCAGGAAGGTGCGGGCGCGCTCGGGCGTCGCGGTCATCATGGCGATGAGCAGGTCGACGCGTCCGGATTCGAGCGCGGCGGCGCGCGAGGCGTTGTTCACCGGCACGATCTGCGTCTTCACGCCGAGATTCTTGCCGACCTCGTTGGCGAGATCGACGAGGAAGCCGGCCGTGTTGCCGCTCGCATCGACCGTGTCGTAGGGCGGGATGCCGGTCAGCACACCGATCGTCACGGTGCCCTTGGCGGCGATCTCGCTCAGCGTCTGGGCGGCGGCGGGCTGCGCCGTCGCGGCGGCGAGCGTTGCGAAGAAGGCCGCGGCGACGGCGCCACGGCGCGATAGGTTCAGCCAGGTCACGGGGTATCTCCTCCCTCAGAGCATGCCGCTCATCCGGCGCTCTTGACGGCGCCGATATTGGACCGCATTGCGGAACGAGGTGATGATTTATTCTGCATTTCGGAATGTCAATCCTCAAATGCAGGAACCGGGCTTTGTTGCGCGATCTACCCGCGGCGATCGAAGCCCAATTGCCGGGAAATCTGGTCGGCCGAGGCGATGACGAGGGCCGAGAGCGAGGGGATGCGCTCATGCGTCACGCGCTCCTTCAAGCCGCTGACGCTGATCCCCGCGAAGACGCGGCCGGCCGCATTGTAGATCGGCGCGGCGACGCAGCGCACATTCGGCTGGTGCTCGCCCTCGTCGATCGAATAGCCGCGCGCCGCGGTCGCGGCGAGATCGGCTTTGAGCCTGGCCGGATCGGTCAAGGTGCTCGGCGTATATGGCAGGAGGCCGCTGCGAATGATGCGGTCGACGACCGCCGGCTCCTGGAAGGCGAGCACCGCCTTGCCGACGCCGGTGCAATAGGCCGGCGAGATCGACAGGGTGGTCGTCCAGTTGACGACGCCGTCGGTCGGCTCGCGATGCTCGATCGAGACCATGTTGGTGCCGTCGAAGACGCAGAGATGGCCGCCCTCCCCGGTCGCGGTGGCGAGGCGGTCCACCACGGGCCGCGCCTCCCGGTAGATGTCGAGATTGCCGAGCACGATGGAGCCGAGCTCGAACAGGCGGATGCCCATCCGGTAGCTGTCGCGCTCCTTGTCCTGCTCCAGCAGCTTGACCTCGCGCAGGCTGGAGACGAGGCGGTGCACGGTGGTCTTCGGCATGCCGCAGCGTGCCGAGATCTCGCTCAGCGTCAGCGAGCGGTCGTAGCGCGAAAAGCAGTCGAGCACCGCCATCAGCTTGTGCATCGACTTCAGCGAGCCGCGATCGCCGTTGCCCGCCTCGCGCATCGCCGGCTTGACGCCCCTGGCGTCCGTCTTCGTCTGCGTCACCATGCGACCCCTTCGCGCACAACCAATGCGATATGGCCTGCTATAGCCCACGTCCTGCGGAGGGGATATGCGGCCGCGGTATTGACAACCATAAATCGGACCACGTAACAAATTATTCCGAATTCCGGAATATGGGTCCGCATATTATGGCATCTCCCCCGGTTCGCAACGTCCTTTGCGTCGGCATCGCGGTCCTCGACAACATGTTCTCGGTGGAGGCGGTTCCGGCGGAGCCGACGAAGACCTTCGCACAGAATTTCTGCCAGGTCGGCGGCGGTCCCGCCTCGAACGGCGCCGTGACGATCGCCAGGCTCGGCGGGCATGCGCGCTTCTGGGGGCGGGTCGGCGACGATGCGCTCGGGCATCAGGTGAATGCCGAGATCGGCTCCTACGGCGTCGACGTCTCCACGGTGCGGCACGTGCCGGGCGGGCGCACCGGCGTCTCGGCGGTGATCGTCGACAAGAACGGCGAGCGGCAGATCTTCGCCTTCGCGGACCGAACGCTCGACCAGAGCACCGACTGGCTGCCGAGGGTCCTGCCCGATGGGCTCGACGCCGTTCTCTGCGACGTGCGCTGGGCGAAGGCCTCGGCCTATGTCATGGCGCTCGCCAAGCCGCGCGGCCTGCCGGTCGTGCTCGACGCCGATCTGACGATCGACGACGCGGTCGAAAGGCTGATCGGCAATTCCACGCATGCGGTGTTCTCGGCGCCGGCGCTGCGCAAGCTGTCGGGCACCGATGCGATCGAGGCCGGCCTGAAGGCCGCGCAGGCTCTGACCGACGGCTCGGTCTCGGTGACGCTCGGCAGCGACGGCTTCGCCTGGCTGGAGAACGGCGCCGTGAAGCGCATTCCCGCCTACCGGGTCGAGGTGGTCGACACGCTGGCGGCGGGCGACGTCTTCCACGGCGCCTTCGCGCTGGCGCTCGCCGAGAGGCGGCCGATCGGCGAGGCCGGGCGCTTCGCCTCGGCGGCGGCGGCGCTGAAATGCACGCGCTGGGGCGGCCGCCTCGGCATCCCGACCCGCGCCGAACTCGACCGCTTCATGGCGGAAGCCGCCTGACGCCCGTTTCGTCTCACAACGATAATCCCACGAGGAAGCCCATGCCCGCGACCACCCCGACGCTGCTCGACAAGATGAAGGCCGGTACCCCGACCTTCGGGATGACGATGTATGCGGGCGCGACCGCCGTCGTCGAGATTGCCGGCAATTGGGGGCTCGACTTCGCCTTCATCGATGCCGAGCACACGGCCGACAATGTCGACCGCAACATGGAAAAGCTGATCATGGCGGCGAAGATCGCCGGCATCGCGCCGCTGATCCGCGTGCGCGGCACGATCGAGCACGACATCCGCAAGTCGCTGGAGCTCGGCGCGGCCGGCGTCATCATCCCGCAGGTGAACACCGCCGAGCAGGCGCGCGCCATCGTCAAGGCGGGGCGCTTTCCCCCGCTCGGCCGGCGCGGCGGCGATGCCTCCTGCCGCTCGGCGGGCTTCGCCGGACCGGGCTTCACCTGGTCGGGCTACACGGAGCGGGCGAATGCCGAGGTGCTGCTGATCCCGATGGCGGAGAGCTTCGAGTTCTTCGACAATATCGACGAGATCCTGGAGGTCGAGGGGCTCGACGTCATCAATTTCGGTCCCGCCGACTATTCGCTGTCGCGCCGCATCCCGATCGACTACTCGATGTCGCATCCGGAGATCACCGAGAAGCTCGATGAGCTGATCGAGAAGTGCCACAAGCGCGGCATCAAGGTGATGGCGCCCTGCATCCCGCCGACGCCCGAGAACGCGCAGAAGCTCGCCAAGCAGGGCGTCGACATGATCATCCTCGGCAACGACGTGATGTTCCTGAACCAGGGCTGCCAGCGCGCCGCCGAGGCCAAGAAGGCCGTGGTCGGCTGAGGGGGCGAAGATGCAGATCTCAGCCGGAAAGCTCCGCAGCCTGCGCCGTCTCGCCGACGGCGACGGGCGCTTCAAGATGGTGGCGGTCGACCAGCGCCCGCCGATGCTGAAGGCCCTGCCCGCTAAGCTCGGGCGGCCGGCCGAATACGCCGATCTCGGCGAGGTCAAGGCGACGCTGTCGAAGCACCTGATGCCGCACGGTTCGGCGCTGCTGATCGATCCGGATTACGGCTATTCGATCGCCGAGAGCGTCATTCCGCCGAACAAGGGCCTGTTGATCACGCTGGAGGATTTCAACTTCGAGGAGACGTCCGGCGGCCGCAAGACCTCGGTGATGCAGGGCTGGAGCGTCGGCAAGATCAAGCGGATGGGCGCCGACGGCGTGAAGCTGCTGCTCTGGTATCGGCCCGACGCGGCGCCCGACGTCGTCGCCCATCAGAAGGCCCTGGTGAGGAAAGTGGGCGAGGACTGCGCCCGCTACGACATCCCCTTCCTGCTGGAATTGCTGGTCTTCCCGTTCAAGGGCAGCGAGGGCCACACCACCGACTACACGGAGAACAAGGACAAGTTCCCCGAGCTGGTGCTCCAGAGCCTGAAGGATTTCTCCGGGCCGGAATACGGCGTCGACATCTACAAGCTGGAGAGCCCGGTGGTGGCGAGCGCCCTGCCCGATCCGGACGGCAAAGGCGCCGATACCCAGAAGGTGCAGGGCCTCTTCAACGAGATGGCTGGGCTGATCGACAAGCCCTGGGTGATGCTCAGCGCCGGCGCCGGCATGGAGGTGTTCCGCCGCGTTTTGACATATGCGTATCGCGCCGGGGCCAATGGCTATCTGGCGGGCCGCGCCATATGGTGGCCCGCCTTCGAGCTGCTGCCCGACCGGGCCGCGATGGAGGCGCGTCTTTCCACCGAAGCGGTGCGCTACATGCAGGAGATCAACGCGCTGACGGTCGCGGAGGCGCGGCCCTGGGCCGAGGCGCCCGGCATCGCCGGGAAAATCGAGCTTGCGGGCGCCGGGCACCGGTTTCCACAATCCTATCCGGCGTTCGACAGCGCCGCCTGAACACGGGACTTAAATCATGCTGGACGATCTGAAGGGTAAGCGGGTGCTCGTGACGGGCGCGTCGACGGGCATGGGCGCGGCGATCGCCGAGGCCTATGGCAAGCACGGCATGCGCGTCGTGGTGAACTACAATGCGAGCGCCAAGGAAGCCGAGGCGGTCGTCGCGGCGATCAAGGCGGCGGGCGGCGAGGCCCATGCCGTGAAGGCGGATCTTTCGAAGACGAGCGAATGCGAGAAACTGGTCGCCGAGAGCGTGAAGCTGCTCGGCGGGCTCGACGTGCTCGTCAACAATGCCGGCGCGATGGTGAAGCGCACCCCGATCGCCGATATCGACGACGAGATCTACGACAAGGTGCTGGACGTGAATGTACGCTCCCTCGTCATGACATCGCGCGCCGCACTGCCGGCGCTCAAGAAATCGAAGGCCGCCTCGGTCATCCATATGAGCTCGATCGCGGCGCGCAACGGCGGCGGTCCGGGCGCCGCGCTCTATGCCAGCGCCAAGGCCTTCGTGCTGAACTTCACCCGCTCGATGGCGAAGGAGTTCGCGCCGTTCAACATCCGCGTGAACGGCGTGGCGCCGGGCGTGATCCTGACGCCGTTCCACGAGCGCTTCTCGACGCCGGAATGGCTCGAGAACATGCGCAAGACCATCCCGATGGCGCGGCTCGGCACCTCCGAGGACGCGGTCGGCGTGTTCCTGTTCCTCGCCAGCGAGCGGATGAGCGGCTACGTCACGGGCCAGACGATCGAGCTGAACGGCGGCCAGGCGATGCCGTAACCCACCGCTCTCGCCGGAATCAAAAAGGGCGCCGCGCTTGCCGCACGGCGCCCTTTTCCTTGGGACGAGGCTCGATCAGGCGGCGGCGTGGCGCGCCTGGCCGGCGCCCTTGAGATCGACCGGCAGGTTCGACAGCGCCGTGTCGATCGCCGCCTTCTGGGCATCCGTGACCGGCTGCATCGGCGCGCGCGGCGGGTGGAAGGCGAGGCCCTGGCGGTGCTGGATGTATTTCACGCAGGCCGGCAGGTTGTCGTGGCTGATGACGTTCCAGAGGTTGTTCAGCCGCTTGTGCAGGTCGAGTGCCGTCTTGTGGTCGCCCGCCGCGACCGCCTTCCAGAGGTCGACGCAGACGCCCGGCACGGCGGCGGTGAGCGCCGTGATCGCGCCATGCGCGCCGAGCGCGAAGGAGGGGTAGAGAAGCGCGTCGATGCCGGAGAGCACGACGTTGTTCTCGGCCGCCCCGCCGACGAGGTCGGAGACCGATTTCAGGTCGCCGGAGGACTGCTTCATGCCGACCACGCCCGGCACCTCGCGCATGATGCGCAGCATGTCGCCCGCCGAGAGGTAGTTCCACGGGATGACGTTGTAGATCAGGACCGGGATGCCGGTCTCCTCGTGGATCGTACGGAAATGCTCGATCGTGCGCTCCATGTCGGGCTTGAAGAGGTAGTGGACCGGCGTGATCTGGAGCGCGTCGATCTTCAGGCCCTTGAGCATCTTCATGCGCTCGACCGCCTCGCGGGTCGAGTTGACGATGAGGCCGACGACGAAGGCGCCGCGGCCGGCCAGCGCATCGTGGCTGACGCGCGCCATCTCGGCGAATTCGTCGCGGTCGAGGGTGTGGCCCTCGCCCGTCGAGCCGCCGACCACGATGCCGCTGACGCCCTTGGCGATCGCATGATCGATCTGCTCACGGATCGCCGGGAAGACGATCTCGCCCGACTTGTCGAACGGCATGGCGAGCGGCGGCAGGATGCCTTTCAGCGTCGCGCGCGGGTTGGCGAGCACGGGATGGGCCATCGATTCCTCCTTGGGGCTGCCGGGCGCATGCCGGTTTCGGCTTCCTCGCGCCCGCTGGATCTGGCCTCCTCCATCTCACGCACAGCGCGTTCCGTCAATTGGTGGAGAATTCCGCATTCCGGATTTATAGACTTGGACCGCAATGCTTTCCGATGATCGTCCTCCGGATTTCCTCATCTATAACAATAGCTTGATGGCCGCATACGCAGACCCGGCAGTGCTTCCCGGTTGAGCGCAACGGCCCTTGCACGACACGCATAACTGGCATGGTTGACAGGTCGGAAGAGGTTGTATCCTAATATCCGGAATATAAGTCTGCAATTCGATACGGCTTGCCCTAGACGGCAAGCCTGCGGGTATGCGGCCGCGCTTCCAATGGGTTGAGGAAACACCATGCTGATCACTCGACGGAATTTCGTCGCATCCTCGCTTGCCGGCACCGCCGCGCTCGGCTTCGGCGCGACGCCGGGCCGCGCGGCCGGCTTTCCCGAGCGCGACATCACGATGATCGTGCCCTGGGCGGCAGGCGGCGGCACGGACGCGCTCGCCCGCACCCTCACCAAGAACGCCAAGCAGTATATCGGCGTGAACGTGCCGGTCGTGAACCGCACCGGCGGCACCGGGGTCACCGGCATGCAGGCCGCCTCCACCGCCAAGCCGGACGGCTACACGGTCGGGCTGATCACCTTCCACCTCTCGGGCTACAAGCTGACCGGCGTCAGCGAGCTCTCCTATCGCGACTTCGAGCCGATCATGCTGCTCAACCGGTCGCCGACCGGCTTCCTCGTCAAGGCGGATTCGCCTTACAAGGACATGAAGCAGCTCGTGGAATACGCCAAGGCCAATCCGGGCGTCGTCACGGTCGCGACCTCGGGCGCCGGCGCGGTGCCGCATCTGTCGGCCGCGCTCCTCGCCAAGCAGCTCGGCATCAAGTTCACCTTCGTGCCCTTCGACGGCGGCGCGCCGGCCCGCACGGCGGTGCTCGGCGGCCATGTAACGCTGCTCGCGGTGAATTCCGAGGAGGCGCTGCAGTTCTACAAGACCAAGCAGCTCCGCTTCCTGGCGCTCAACAGCAGCGAGCGCCACGCCTCCTTCCCGGACGTGCCGACGATCGCTGAGGCGGGCTTCCCGCTGCAGACGCTGCTGCTCGACTGGCGCGGCCTCGCGGCGCCGAAAGGCACGCCGGCCGACATCCTCGCCAAGCTGACGGAAGGCTTCCGCAAGATGGCGGACGATGCCGACTACAAGAAGCTGCTCGACGAGATGGCACTGCCGCGCGCCAACGCGGAAGGCGAGGCGTTCAAGAAGTTCCTCGTCGATACCGAGGCGGCGCTCGAGCCGGGCCTCGCCGAGGCGGGCCTCCTGAAGAAGTCCTAAAGCCCGTGGCCGCTGCGACCTATACGGGCGACCGCGTCGCCGGCATCGCGCTGGCGGCGGTCGCCGGGATCATCTGGTGGCAATCCACGCTCTGGCCGACATCGGGCGATGTCGGCGGCAATCCGGTCGTGCTGCCGCGCATCCTCGCCGGGCTGATGCTGGCGGTCGGCGTCGCGCTTCTCCTCGGGCGCCGCGCCGCGCCGCAGAGCGAGGACGGCGACACCAGCGGCCACAAGCCGCTGCACGCGCTCGCGGCGATCGCCGTCACCATCCTGCTTGCGGCGCTGTTCGACTGGCTGGGGCTGATCGCCGCCGGCATCGTCTATGTGGCGGTGCTCCAGCGCATCGTCGGCGCGCCCTGGCGCATCGCCCTGCCCTTCGCGGTCGCGATGCCGATCGTCATCTGGCTGGTGTTCTACAAGGGCCTCAGCGTGCCGCTGCCGCAGGGCGAGCTCTGGATCCGCCTCGGCTTCTGACGCCCTGCCCCCGCACCGGATCTCGATTGGAAGCTTCATGTTCGATCCGCAACTTCTCGCCCATGGCTTCGCGGCGATCTTCAGCTGGCAGGTGCTGCCCTTCCTGCTGATCGGCTCGCTTCTGGGGATCATCGTCGGCGCCATTCCGGGCCTCACCGCGACGATGGCGATCGCGCTGCTCATCCCCTTCACCTTCAAGATGGAGCCGATCTCCGGCATCGTGATGCTGCTGGCGATCTATGCGAGCGGCATCTATGCGGGCGGCATCGCCTCGATCCTGATCCGCACGCCCGGCACGCCCGCCGCCGCCGCGACGCTGCTCGACGGCTACCCGATGGCGCAGAAGGGCCAGGCCGGCCGCGCCATCGGCATCGCGACCATCTCGTCGGGCATTGGCGGGCTGTTCTCGGCGATCTGCCTGACGTTGTTCGCGCCGCTCCTTGCAACCGTCGCGCTGCGCTTCTCGGCGCCGGAATATTTCGCGCTCGCGGTGTTCGGCCTGACCGTGACGATGAGCCTCGCCGGCAACTCGCTGCTGCGGGGCTTCGCGGCCGTGCTGATCGGGCTCGGAGTCGGGATGATCGGCGTCGATCCGATCGGCGGCTTCCCGCGCTTCAGCTTCGGCCTGCCGGAGCTCGCCGGCGGCTTCAACTTCGTCGCCGTGATGATCGGGCTGTTCTCGCTGTCGGAGGCGTTCCGGCAGATGGAGCAGATGAGCGTGCTGCCGCCCGTGCCGCCGGCCGTCAAGGACGTGCTGCCGAAGCTCGGCGAGATCCTCGGCATGTGGCGCGTCTATGTGCGCTCCTGCGTCTACGGGCTGATCGTCGGCGTCGCGCCGGGCGTCGGGGCCGAGACTTCGAGCTTCCTCTCCTACGCGGAGGCCAAGCGCAACTCGAAGCACCCCGAGGAATTCGGCAAGGGGGCCCCGGAGGGCGTGGCGGCGGCGCAATCGGCCGAGAACGGCTCGACCGGCGGCGACCTCCTGCCGATGCTGACGCTCGGCGTGCCGGGCGATGCCGCGACCGCCGTGCTGATGGGCGCGCTCACGATCCACAACCTTCAGCCCGGCCCGCTGCTCTTCCAGGACCGGCCGGACCTCGTGCACCAGATCTTCGCCGGCATGATCTCGGCCAACGTCACCTTCGTGATCCTCGGCCTGCTCGGCGCCCGCCTTTTTGCCAAAGTGGTGCAGATCGATCGCCGCGTGCTGGTGCCGCTCGTCTGCCTGCTCAGCCTCGTCGGCGCCTATGCGATCGACAACAACCCGTTCGACGTCTGGGTGACGCTCGCCTTCGGCGTGATCGGCTGGCTGATGCAGCGCAACGGCTTCCCGGTCTCGCCGCTGGTGCTGGCGGTGATCCTCGGCGGGATGATGGAATCGAACCTGCGCCGCACCCTGGTGATGGGGCTCGGCAGCCCGACGATCTTCCTGTCGCGGCCGATCGCGCTCGCCATCCTGGCGCTGGCCGTGATCACGCTCTGGGCGGTCATCCGGCGCTCGATCAAGGAGGCGAAGGACGCAAGCGACAAGGCGTCGGACACGGCACGCGCCTGAGGCCAGCCGGCATGTAGCTCTACCGGGGCGCCCATGGACGCCCTTCGCTTTCCGCGGTCGGCCGGCCACTGCTATCGTGGCGTCATAGCGGGCGTCGGCCGGGAGGAGCGAAGATGAACGGCAGCATGGCGGCGCCTGCTCTCGGCCTATCCGCAACCGACGCCCTGGCGGCCGCCATCGCGCGGCACGCGGCCCGGCCCGGTGATCACCAGACCGCGCTGGCGGCTCTCTCCCTGCACCGGCGTAACGGCCCGACCGAGCCGATCCCCTGCACGTATCCGCTGGGCCTCGCCGTCACTGCCCAGGGCGACAAGCAGGTCCTGTTCGGAGAACGCGTTCTCGGCTACAGGCCTGGCCAGTCGATGCTGACGACGGTCGAGTTGCCGGTCGTCTCGCATGTGACGCGCGCAAGCGTGCGCGAACCCTATCTCGCCCTGCTCCTGAGGCTCGATCCGCGCTCCGTGCTCGCCGCGGCCGCTGCGATGAAGCTGCCCCGCTCCGACCCGGCGGACGCGCCCGTGGAGATTTCGGTCGAGCGGCTCGACCCGGCCTTGCTCGACGCGCTGCGTCGCCTGGTCGATCTCCTCGATGAGCCCGCTCTGCTGCCGCATCTCGCGCCGCTGATTCAGCAGGAGATCGCGGCACGCCTGCTCGTCGGGCCGCACGCGGCGCATCTGAGGCAGCTTCTCGGCGACAGGACGCCCGCCGAACGGATCGCCCATGCGGTGACCTGGATGAAGGAGAACATCGCCAGCCCGATCCGCATCGAGACACTCGCGGCGGAGGCCCATATGAGCCTTTCGGCGTTCCGCCAGCATTTCCGCGCCGTCACCGGCATGAGCCCGCTCAAGTACCGCAAGCAGCTCCGGCTGCAGGAAGCCCGGCAGCTCCTGCTGAACCGCAATCTCGATGCGGGCCGCGCCGCGGGTCTCGTCGGCTACGAGAGCGCATCGCAGTTCAGCCGCGACTACAGCCGCCTTTTCGGCGCGCCGCCGCAGCGCGACCTGAGACGCCTGCGCGAGGCGGTCTGAACGGCGGCGTTTGCCGAAACGGGCAAGATGTCCGTCGAAACGAGCAAAAACTGTCGATGGATCGCTCCTAGATTGCAGGCAGGCGACGGCGCGCCGGGCCGAACCCGGCGGCGTCATCCGGTGCCCCAACAGCAGCTTGAGGTTGAGCGATGAGCAGGATGTCGGCGGAACGCATGGAGCAGGCGCTTCAGCAGGAAAAGACCATTTCGGAGGCGGATTACGCGAAGGTGAAGGCGCTCGCCGCCATTGTGCGGCCGTTGCGCAGCGTGATCCACAAGACTCCCGACGATTACGGCATGACCGGCTGGCATGACCTCGTCGTCCCCTCCGACGACGGCACCCCGCTGGAGGCCTGGTACATTCCGGCCAAGGGCGGACCGAGCGACAAGCTCATCATCTTCAATCACGCGCTGCCGATGTGCCGCGCGGGCTTTCCGGGCCATCTCGGGGAGCCCTGGAGCAATTTCGACGCCGTCGAGATCGATTTCGTCCTCCAGTACAAGCACCTGACCGAGGCCGGCTACAATGTGCTGACCTACGATATCCGCAATCACGGCAACAGCGCCGCGGCCAATGGCGGGCTGTCGGGTATCGGCCAGTGGGAATGGCGCGACTGCGTCGGCGTGAAGAAATTCGTCGACGCTCATCCCGACCTCGGCAGGATGCGGGTCGGCCTCTATAGCCAGTGCATGGGCGGCAACTCGCAATATCATGCGATCCATCGCCGCCCGGAGCTGTTCGAGAACGTCGCGTGCTTGGTGAGCCCGATGGTCGTCTCGATGGCGGCGATCTACGACGCCTTCTCGGATCTTCAGGGCGTGCGCCAGTACCAGCCGCTGATCGACCTGGAACTGCTGAAGATGGGCGCGTTCGTCGCCGCCGAGATGACGCCGCATCTGTGGGCCGCGAGCGTCAAGATGCCGGTGCTGATGGTGCAGGTGCTGGAGGATGCGTGGACGCGCAATCCCGAGGACGCGCAGAAGACCTTCGATCTGCTCGGCAGCAACGACAAGGAGCTGTTCTGGATCGAGGGCACGACGCGGCGCTTCAAGGACGGCTACAACCATTTCGGCCGCCATCCAGAAACCGTGCTCGCCTTCCTCGCCAAGCATATGAGCTAGCGGAAGCGGACCGGCTGAAGACGCTTCAGTTCTTCAGCCGGTAGCCGGTCTTGAAGATCCAGGCGACGATCACGAGGCAGATGACGAGGAACAGCATCGTCATCGCCAGGCTCAAACCCACGCCGACATCGGACGTGCCGTAGAAGCTCCAGCGAAAGCCGCTGATCAGGTAGACGACCGGGTTGAAATAGGTGACGCCCTGCCAGAAGGGCGGCAGCATCTTGATCGAATAGAAGCTGCCGCCGAGGAAGGTCAGCGGCGTCACGATCAGCAGCGGCACGAGCTGCAGCTTCTCGAAATTGTCCGCCCAGATGCCGATGATGAAGCCGAGCAGGCTGAAGGTCACGGCGGTCAGCACCAGGAAGGTCAGCATCCAGACCGGATGATCGATCCTGAGCGGCACGAAGAAGCCGGCGGTCGCCAGGATGATCACGCCGAGCATGATCGACTTGGTCGCGGCGGCGCCGACATAGGCGATGACGATCTCGATATAGGAGACGGGCGCGGAGAGCAGCTCGTAGATCGTGCCGACGAAGCGCGGGAAATAGATGCCGAAGGAGGCGTTCGAGACGCTCTGCGTCAAGAGCGACAGCATGATCAGGCCGGGCACGATGAAGGCGCCATAGGCGACGCCCTCGATCGCCTGCATATGCGAGCCCATCGCGGCGCCGAACACCACGAAATAGAGGCTGGTCGAGATCACCGGCGAGACGATGCTCTGCAGCAGCGTGCGGAAGGTGCGCGACATCTCGAACATGTAGATGGCGCGGATCGCGTGAAGGTTCATCGCGGGTCCCTCACCAGGCTGACGAAGATCTCCTCGAGCGAACTCTGCTCGGTCGCGAGATCCTTGAAGCGGATGCCCGCCTCGTTGAGGCCGGCGAGCAACGCCGTGATGCCGGTGCGCTCGCCTTGCGTGCTGTAGGTATAGGTCAGCGTCTCACCGTCATTGCTCAGCTCGAGTTCGTAGCCGCCGACGGCGGCGGGAATCGCTTGCAGCGGCTTCTGCAGATGCAGGATCAGCGATTTCTTGCCGAGCTTGCGCATCAGCTCGGCCTTGTCCTCCACGAGGATCACCTCGCCGCCCCGGATCACGCCGATCCGGTCGGCCATCTCCTCGGCCTCTTCGATGTAATGCGTCGTCAGGATGATGGTGACGCCCTTCTCGCGCAGCTTGCGCACGAGCGCCCACATGTCGCGGCGCAATTCCACGTCGACGCCGGCGGTCGGCTCGTCGAGGAACAGGATCTCGGGCTCGTGGGCGAGCGCCTTGGCGATCAGCACGCGCCGTTTCATGCCGCCCGAGAGCGTCATGATCTTGGAATCGCGCTTCTCCCAGAGCGAGAGGTCCTTCAGCACCTCTTCGATATGCGCGGGCTTGGCGGGTTTGCCGAACAGGCCGCGGCTGAAGCTCGCGGTCGCCCAGACGGTCTCGAAGGAGTCGGTGGTGAGCTCCTGCGGCACGAGCCCGATCTTGCTGCGCGCGGCGCGGTAATCCGCGATGATGTCGTGACCGTCGACCATGACCTTGCCGCCGGTAGGGTTGACGATGCCGCAGATGATGCTGATCAGCGTCGTCTTGCCGGCCCCGTTCGGCCCGAGAAGCGCGAGAATCTCGCCGCGCCGGATCGAAAGGTCGACATTCTTCAGCGCCTGGAAGCCCGAAGCATAGGTCTTCGACAGGCCTTCAACCGTGATGATCGAATCCATGGCGGCGGACCATAGCGGCCGTGGCGCGCCGAGGAAACCGCACGAAGTCGCAAGGCCGCCTTGCCCTTGCCGGGGGTTGCGGGCCGGGAAAACCGCGCCAACTATAGGGCAAAGCTCGATGGATAGTATGCGAGGCGGCGATGAGCGGCATTGCACCAACCGAGGCTGTTGCGGGCGACGCGCATATTCCGCCGGCAGCCGAGGATTTCGAGAAGCGCACAAAGGATCTTCCGGTCGAGGCGCGGCAGGCGCTGTCGATCGCGCGGCGGATCGAGTACGGGCGCCTGACGATCCTGTTGCCGGACGGGCGCCACTTCACCTTCAAAGGGCCCCATCCCGGTCCGGAAGCGACATTGATCGTGCGCGATTTCGCCTTCGCGCGGCGCCTCGTGACCAACGGCGATCTCGGTTTCGCGGAGGCGTTCATCCGGGGCGAGTGGGAAAGCCCGGACGTGACGGCCTTCCTGCAGCTTTTCTGCGCCAATCACGCGCTGGTGGCGCGGCTGCTCGACGGGCACCCGCTGATCCGCTGGTGGCAGCAGTTCCGGCACTGGCTGAACCGGAACACGCGGCGCGGCGCGGCGCGCAACATCCATGCGCATTACGATCTCGGCAACGCCTTCTATACGTCCTGGCTCGACCGGACGATGACCTATTCCTCCGCCCTGTTCGAGAAGGACGCCAAGACGCTGGAGGCGGCGCAGACCGCGAAATACCGCTCGCTCGCCGAGCAGGTCGAGCTCGCAGACGGGCAGAAGGTGCTCGAGATCGGCAGCGGCTGGGGCGGTTTCGCGGAATTCGCCGCCAAGACCTATGATATCCGCCTCGTCGGGCTGACGATCTCGCCGGCCCAGTTCGACTTCGCCCGCAAGCGGATCTTCGAAGCGGGGCTCGCCGACAAGGTGTCGTTCCGACTCCAGGATTACCGCGACGAGAAGGGCGTGTATGACCGCATCGCCTCGATCGAGATGTTCGAGGCGGTGGGTGAGCGCTTCTGGCCCGCCTATTTCGCGCAACTGCGCGACCGGCTGGTCGATGGCGGCCGCGCCGGGCTGCAGGTGATCACCATCCGCGACGAGTTCTTCGAGGATTACCGGCGCGAGATGGATTTCATCCAGGCCTATATCTTCCCCGGCGGCATGCTGCCGGCGCCGGCGATCATGAAGCGCCTCGGCGAGGCGGTCGGACTCGACCTCATCCAGGAGCGCATCTTCGGTGAGGATTATGCGCGCACGCTCGCGGCCTGGCGCGAGCGCTTCCGCTCCGCCTGGCCGTCGATCACCACGCTGGGCTTCGACGAGCGCTTCCGCCGGCTCTGGGAGTACTATCTCGCCTATTGCGAGGCCGGATTCCGCTCCGGAAACATCGATGTCCGGCAGATGGTCTTCGCCAAGACGGGTTAGCGCGGCACGCCGCCGGTGCCGCGCCGGACGAT
>JBDHTH010000010.1:0-16798 GCA_039808545.1 Phreatobacteraceae bacterium
GCCGCGACCACCAGCGAGTTGCCGAAATCGCCGCTGAGCACGCCCGACAGCCACAGCCAGAACTGGACGGGCAGGGGGTGGTCGAGCCCGTATTTCGCGCGGAAGGCGGCGACCGCCTCCGGCGAGGCGCTCTCGCCGAGCGCGGTGAGCGCCGGATCGCCCGGCGCCGCCTTCATGGTCAGGAAGACCGCGACCGCGCCGAGCAGGAGAATCGCGACGGCGCCCAGGAACCGCGCCGCGAGGAAGCGCAGCATCGGCCAAAGGCTTTCCATCCGCGTCGCCGTCGTGGCGGCGGTCGGGGTCGACATGGATCCGGCCCTCGTCAGGCGACGGTCATGGACGAGAACTGGTCGCCGAAGTTCGAATACGGCTTCTGCACGAAGCCGTCGGCCTTGGCCGAGAGCAGGTTGTGGATGTTGGAGCAGAAGCAGGGGATGGCCGGCATCTCCTCCATGATCAGCGCCTCGGCCTTGCGGTAGAATTCGGCGCGCTTGGCGTTGTCGAGCTCCTGGGCGCCGGCCTCGATCAGCTTGTCGACCCCGGCGTTGGAATAGCCGCCGAAATTGCGCCAGCCCTTCGAGTGGAAGATGTCGTAGAGATACTCGTCCGGGTCGACGAGGCCGATCCAGCCCCAGATCGAGGCATGGAAGTCGCCGGATTTCTGGCGCGCATAGGCCGCGTTCGGGTCCGTGACCTCGACCGTGAACTGCGTGCCGAGCGTCTGGTTGACCTGCGCGACGAAGATCTCGGCGGTGCGCTTCCACCAGCCCGAGCCCCAGGTGATGACCGGGATCTTCTGGTCCTTGCCGTATTTCGACTTGGCGAGCTCGGCGCGGGCGCGCTCGGGATTGTAGGTCGTGACCTCCAGGGGCTTCGCCTGATGATAGGCCTCGAGCGAGGGCGGCAGGAAACCGTGGCTCGCCACGCCCTCGCCGAACAGCACGGCCTTGACGAGCGCGTCGCGCTGGAACGCCATCGACAGGGCGCGGCGGAAATGCACGTCGTCGAACGGCGCCTTGCGCAGGTTGAGCGAGAAGAAGCGGGCGTTGAGGCCCGGCTGCTTCAGCACCTTCACGGCCTTGTTCTGGCTGAGCTGAGGGATGTCCGAGAAGGGCGCCGTGCTGGTGACGTCGATCTGCCCGCCGAGCAGCGCCGTGACGCCGCTCGATTCCTCGGTGATCAGCGGCACCTCGACCGCGCCGATGCGGGGCGCGCCGCCGAAATAGCCCGTATGCGCGGTCAGCCGAGGCTCTGCCCGGGCGCCCAGCTCGTCAGCTTGTAGGGGCCGGTCCCGACCGGGGCGCGGCCGAAGGCGTCGTCGCCCGCCGAGGTCACGGACTTGCGCGAGAGGATCTGCGTGCCGGTGCGCGAATTGGTCAGGAAGGTCAGGAGCGGCGCGAAGGGGCGCTTGGTGTGGATGCGCACCGTCAGCGGGTCGACGACCTCGACCCGCTCGATCTCCGCCACCTTGCTGCGGTTCGGGGAGGCGAACTTCTCGTCGAGGATGCGCTCCAGCGTGAACTTCACGTCGTCGGCCGTCAGCTCGTTGCCGTCATGGAACTTGACGCCCGAGCGGAGCTTGAATTCGAGGACGCCGTTGTCGACGACCTTGAAGCTCTCGGCGAGATCCGGCTTGATCTGCATCTTGTCGTCGAACGTCAGAAGGCCGTTGTAGAGCGCCCAGATGACGTAGAACTCCGGGATGAGCGTCGCCTTGCCGGGATCGAGCGTGTTGATGACGCTGTAGCCCGTGATGCCGGCGCGAAGCTTCGTCGCGGCCAGCGCCGCGAACGGCGCGCCGCCGATGCCGAGGCCCGAAAGCGCCGCCAGCGCGGCAGGTCCCTTGAGAATGGTGCGGCGGTCCAAGGCGAAAGTGCGATCTGCGGCCATCGTGAAGCTCCTGATCCCCTTGCGCCCTTCGCCGGCGATTGTGGCCTGGCGGCGGCGCTTGACAATTTCAGTATACCGGGAGACACAGGAGCGTCAACAGATCCAATGCGTGTCGCTTTACAGCTTCGAGAAATACGCCAAAATTGCTGGCGGTGAGCCTGCCTCAAGAGATTTCTGCCCAATGCAGCAAACTGGCGGCCTTAATGGGTATACCGAATTAATCTCCGACCTGATCGGTAACCCGGCCGATCCCGGTCAGTCGTCGATCAGCGGGGACGTCTACCGCCGGCTGAAATCCGATATCGTCGGCTTCCGTGTCGGGCCGGGCGCCGTGCTGCGCGAGAACGAGGTCGCGGAGCAGTTCGGCGCCAGCCGGACGCCGGCGCGCGAGACGTTGCGGCGTCTCGTTCAGGAAGGGCTGCTCGTGCGCAGCGGCCGCCACTATGCGGTGCGCCGCTTCACGCCGCGGGACGTGCGCGATCTCTACGAGGTGCGCGAGGGGCTCGAGAAGATGGCGGTTCGCCTCGCGATCGAGCGCGGCACGGATGCCGATTTCGCGGCGCTGCACCGTCATATCGCCGAGCAGGAGGCTGCGGCGGCGCGCGGCGATCAGGGCGCCTTCAATGCGCTCGACACACGTTTCCATCTCGCCCTTGCCCGCGTCGGCGGCAACGCCCTGCTGCTCGAGCAGATGCGCATGATCCACCATCAGGTCATGCTGGTCCGCATCGTCGAGCTCAGCCGCCAGAGGGGGTCGATCCGGGCGATCGGCGACCATCGCCGTATCCTCGACGCCATGATGCGGCGCGACGTCACGGTCGCCGAGGCCGAGATGCGCTATCACATGCGCAGCGTCATCGCGCTCTACCACGGCCAGCGCGAGCCGCGGCCCGCCGGCGCCCCGCCCGATTCCGACCTCGACCCGCCCGCAATCCTTCCCCCCACCGAATGAGCGACGCCATGCGACCCTCGATCTCGACCCTCGACAACCAGGCCTACGACGTCGTCGTGGTCGGCGGCGGCGTGAACGGCGTCAGCGCGGCCCAGAATCTCGCGGCCGCCGGCTATTCGGTGCTGCTGATCGAAAAGAAGGATTTCGCAACCGGCGCGAGCGGCCGGTCGAGCCGGCTGCTGCATTGCGGCCTGCGCTACCTGGCGCCCGGAAAGTCGGTCTGGGACTTCGCCCTGCATCCGAGCCGGCTCGCGGTGGCGCTGCGCATGGCGCGGCAGGCGATGCAGTCGCGCGCGCAATTCGTGACCAGCACGCCGGAGCGCGCGCGCCAGCTCCGCTTCTGCTTCCCGATCTGGAAGGGCGGGGCCTATTCGGGATGGCAGGTCGATCTCGCCTTCAAGATTCTGGCCGGCGTCGGGCCGTCGAGCGTTCCCCTCGACTACAAGCGCCTCACGCCCGCCGAGGCGGCGCAGACGCCGCTCGTGAAATGGCTGCGGGATGCCGATAGGCTGGAGGGCGTCGCGGCCTTCCGCGAATACCAGTTCGACGGGCCGGAGCGGATCTGCGTCGAGACGGCGCTCGATGCCGAGCGGCTCGGCGCGACCGTGCGCAACTACACGGCCCTGAAAGCCATGGAAAAAGCGGCGGATGGGAGCTGGAAGCTGACCGTCGAGGATACGCTCAGCCCCGCCGAGACCGCCACGGTGCGCGCCAAGATCGTGCTCAACACGGCCGGCCTCTGGATCGACCGCGTCGCCGGCAGTGCCAAGGACGGCAAGCCGAAGCGTCGTATCCTCGGCACAAAGGGCTCGCATATCGTCGTGCGCCTGCCGGACGAATGCCGCGATTACGGGGTTGCGACGATCAATCGCGTCGAGGAGCCGTTCTACTGCATCCCGATGCACGACCTGCACTATTTCGGTCCGACCGAGACGGTCTACGAGGGCGATCCCGACGACGTTCATCCGACCGAGGAGGAGATCGAGTGGCTGATCGGCGAGGCCAACCACCTGCTGCCGTCAATCGCCCTGAAGCGGGACGACGTGCTGTTCGCCTGGTCGGGCGTGCGCCCGCTCACCTATGACGAGGCGCTGCCGAAGGGAAAGCGCTCGCGCGAGATCTACGACTATGCCCAGGACGGCATGCCGAACGTCTACGCGATGACGGCCGGGCCCGTCATGACGCACCGCTCGGCCGGCCCGGAATTGACGGCGCTCGTCGCCGGCAAGCTGAAGCCCTCGCGGGCGCCGCAGCCGGTTTCCTATGCGGCGCGGCTGTTCCCGCGCGATACCAACGCGCCGCCCTTCCTCGAGGACCGTCCCGATATCCGCCTCTCCGACATCGCCTATGCGGCCGAGCACGAAAAGGCGGTCTCGCTGGCCGACCTGATGGTCCGCCGTACGATGGCGTCATGGAGCGCCACGATGGGCTACGACGCCGCCGAGCAGGCGGCTCGCGCGGCCGCGCCGGCGCTCGGCTGGGACGAAGCGAAGATCGCGTCGGAGGTGGCCGCCTACCGCGCCTATCTGGAGCATTTCCACAAGGTTCGGGCAGCAGGCTGAGGTGTGACGATGAATGCGCGTGACTTCGTCGGCGCCGGTGGCGTGACGCCGAAATCGCTCTGGGCCGCCACCGCCGGCCCGGCACCCGCGACCGCTCCTGCCGAAGGTGACATTCGCGCCGATATCGCGATCGTCGGTGCCGGCTTCGTCGGCCTGCGTGCGGCGCTCGCCTTGGCAGAGGCCGGAATCCGCGTCGTCGTCCTCGAAGCGGCCGAAATCGGCTGGGGCGGATCGGGCCGCAACGGCGGCCAGGTGATTCCCGGCCTGAAGCACGATCCGGACGAGTTGGTCGCCCTCTTCGGCAAGGAGCGCGGCGAGCGGCTGGCGGATTTCACCGGCGGCGCGGCCGATGCCGTGTTCAACACGATCGAGCGCTACGGGATCGACTGCCAGGCATCGCGGAAGGGCTGGATCCAGCCGGCGCACAACGAAGGCTCGCTGCGCCTGCTGGAGGCGCGCTGCGAAGCCTGGCGCCGGCGCGGCGCCGACGTCGCGATGCTCGACGCCGCCGAGACGGCGCGGCTGATCGGCAGCGAAGCCTATTGCGGCGGCTGGATCGACCGCCGGGCCGGCGGCATCCAGCCGCTCTCCTATGTGCGCGGCCTCGCGGCCGCCGCGATCGCCAAGGGTGTCGTCATCCATACGCAATCGGCCGTGACCGAGGTCGACTTTGCGGCAAAGCCGTCTCGTCTGACGACGAAAGCGGCGCGCATCACGGCCGACAAGGTCCTGTTCGCGACGGGCGCGTATTCGGGCACGGTCGGCCGCGATCTCAGGCGAACCTTCATCGCGCCGAACAGCTTCCAGATCGCGACCGAACCGCTATCGTCCAACCTCAGGGCGACGATCTTGCCGGAAGGGCAGGTCGCGTCGGATGCGCGCCGGCTCCTCCTCTATTACCGGCTCGACGCGGAGGGTCGGTTGCTGATGGGCGGGCGCGGCACGTTCCGCGATCCGGAGCTGGCCGACGGGTTCCAGCATCTGCAGGCGGCGCTCGCCGCCGTCTTTCCGCAGGCGGCCCATTTGCCGATAGCGTATCGCTGGGGCGGCCGCGTCGCGATCACGCTCGATCATCTGCCGCATCTGCACAAGCTCGCGCCGGGGGTTGCGGCCATTCTCGGCTTCAATGGGCGCGGCGTCGCGCTCGGCTCAGCGCTTGGCCTCGCCATGGCGGATTGGCTGCGGACGGGCGACGACGAGGCTCTGCCCTTCCCGTTCTCGCCGCCGAAGACGATCCCCTTCCATGGTCTGCAGGAGGCCTATGTCGCGGCGGGCTCGGCCTGGTACCGCTTTCGCGACTGGGCCGGATAGGCGGCACGCCCATGGCAGAAGTCGAAGGCGCGCCGCGGCCGTCTTTCGCAAGCCTCGATGGGCGCGCCTTCGACGTCGTCATCATCGGCGGCGGCATCAGCGGCGCGAGCGCCGCCCAGCATCTCGCGGCTGCCGGCTACACGGTCCTGCTTGCCGAGCGGAACGATTTCGCTTCCGCCGCAACTGCGCGGTCGAGCCGGCTGCTGCATAACGGGCTGCGCTATCTCGCACCGCCGCGCTCCCTCTGGGATTTCGTAAGGAAGCCGCAGGCCTTCCTCGCCGGCGTCGCCATGGCGCGCCGGTCCAGCAAGGTCGGGGACGATCTGGTGCTCGCCTCGCCGCATATGGTGCGGACCACGCAGCTGCTGATGCCGATCCTGGAGACATCGGCCTTCAGGGGATGGCAGGTCGATCTCGGCGCTGCCTTCCTGAAGCTGATCGGCCGGCGCAAGGTGCCGCTGAACTATCGCCGCGTCACGGGCGAGGCGGCGCGCAAGCTGCCCTTCATGCGCTGGCTGAACCAGGACAGCGTCCTCGAAAGCGTCGCGGCGATCGACGACCACCTGCTCGACTGGCCCGAGCGCATCGCGATCGACTGCATCCTCGACGCCGAGCGGATGGGGGCGGTGGCGCTCAACTACACGACCGCCGAGGACATAGAGCGGCGCGGCGGGCGCTGGTCCGTGGGATTGCGGGCACGAGACGGTGCCGTCGCGCGGGTCGAAGGCACGGTTCTCCTGAACTTCGCCGGCGTTTGGGTCGATGCGGTGGAAGCCGCCTTGCGGGGCGAGCGGCGCCCCGCGCGCAAGATCGTCGGCGTGAAGGGCGTTTCGATCCTCGTCGAGCTGCCCGAGGCGTGCCATGGCGTCGGCATCGCCGGGCTCAATTCGCATGGCGAGGCGATCATGTGCGTGCCCTGGGGCAGGCGCCACTATATCGGGCCGACCGAGACGGTCTATGAGGGCGATCTCGACGACGTCCGCCCCGAGGACGAGGATATCGCGTCGCTCATCGAGGAGACGAACCGCTTCCTGCCGGGGCTGGGCATCGACCGCTCGCGCATCCTGCATGCCTGGGCGGGCGTCAGGCCGATCACCTACGATCCTGAGCGCGCCAAGGGCCGGCGCATGCCGTTCAGCGTCCTGCACGACATGTCTCGGGAAGGGTTTCCGAACATGCTCACGATCACCTGGGCGGCGGTGATGTTCCACCGGGCGACGGCGCGGCGCGTCGTCGCGGCGGTCGGGCGGATGACGGCGCCGACGCGAGCGGGAACGCCGCTCCGCTTCGACCGCTCGGCCCGCTGGCCCGAAGCGGAGCCGCCGCATGGCCGGCGCGAGATCATGCCCGGCCTGGCCGAGGCCGATATCGTCCGCTACGTCGAGAAGGAGCATGCGCGCGATCTCGTCGGCATTATCTACAGCCGCTCGGGATGCGGCTGGACGGCCGATATCACCAAAGCTCAGGTGACGGAGGTGGCCCGCATCGCCGGCGGGCGGCTGGGCTGGCCCGAAGCGGAGATCCAGGCCAGGATCTCCGACTTCCTGGACTATGAGAGGCGCTACCATCTCCGCGATCTTTAGGCGGGCGCGGGCAGATATCCGGCGCGGGCGCCTTCGCCTGCAATGCCTCGTCAGGGGCGGGCGATGCCCTGCGAGACCGAGGCTGCGGCGGCGACGACGAGCGGCGAGAATCGCGCCTCGGCCTCCTCCGGCGTGTAGCGGGCGCGCGACACGCCGATATTGATGGCGCAGAGCGGCCGGCCCTGCGCATCGAGCACGGCCGAGCCGATCGACAGGTCGCCGTGATAGAATTCCTCGAAGGCGGTGGCGTAGCCGCGCGTGGCCGCTTCCGCCATCTTGCGGTTGAGCGCAGCCATCTTCCACGTGGTCGAGGCGGTATAGGGCTTCAGGTCGCTGCGTTTCAGGATGTCCTGCGCCTCGGGCGCCGACATGCGCGAAAGGATGGCGATGCCGGGCGCCGTGCAGAAGGCGGGCATCCGCGCGCCGACGACGATATCGGTTGCCAGCACGTGGCGGCTGAGGAAGCGCGAGACGAAGACGATGTCGGTATCGTCGAGGACCGTGAGGTTGATCGTTTCCTCGGTCTCGCGATTGAGATGCAGCAGGTAGGGCATGGCCCGCTCGATCAGCGGGCTCGAGCGAATGTAGCTGTGTCCGATTCCCAGGGTCTTGGAGGTGAGCTCGAGGCGCTTGGAGCGCTCGTTCTTCCTCAGATAACCGAGCTTCGTCAGCGTGTGGGCGAATCGCTGCGCCGCGCTCTTGTCGAGGCCGACCGCCGCCGCGAGTTCCGAGAGGCTGCGGGTCGGATGTGCGGCGTCGAAGGCGGCGAGCACCCGGAATGCCTTCTCGACCGACTGGACCATGAGCGGATCGGGGCGAGGCGAGGCGGCCGGCACCTCTTCGTCACGCGTCGCGGAGCTGCGCCCAACCATCGTCCCTCCTCGCCGCCGCGGGCGTTGACAGATTTCAGTAGCTTAGAATACAATTCTTTGTATTGAAATGCAATACTGAAAGAGACGGCGTGATGATGTCCTCTGGGGTTATTATTGAGCGTCGGGGAGGGGTGTTGCTGATCACCCTCGACAGGCCGGATGTGCTCAATGCCTGGGACAGCGCCATGCGCGCTGACCTCATCGCCGGATTGCGCGCCGGCGAGGCCGACCCCGAGATCCGCGCCGTCATCCTCACGGGCACCGGCGAGCGCGCCTTCTGCGCCGGCCAGGACCTGCGCGAGGTCAAGAGCTTCGACGCCGACCGGGCCGAGGACTGGATCCGCGAATGGGAGGACCTGTTCGGCACCATCCGCGGCCTCTCCAAGCCTTTCATCGTCGCCCTGAACGGGCTGGCGGCGGGCTCCGCCTTCCAGGTTGCGCTGCTGGCGGATTTCCGCATCGGCCATGACGGGGTGCGCATGGGCCAGCCCGAGATCAACGCCGGCATCGCCAGCATCACGGGGCCGTGGATCATGCGCGAGAGGCTCGGCCTGGCGCGCACCACCGATCTGACGCTGACGGGACGGATGATGGAGGCGGAGGAGTGCTTCCGGATCGGGCTGATCAACCGCCTGGTGCCGCGCGAGCGTGTTCTGGAGGCGGCGCTGGAGCTTGCCCGCGAGCTCGGCGAGAAGGCGCCGCTGGCCATGCGGATCGACAAGCAGTGGCTCAAGGAGATGACCGAGCAGGGCTTCAGAGACTGCATCGCCGCCGCCATCCGGTTCCACAGGGAAGCATACGCGTCCGGCGAACCAGCCAGGAAAATCGAAGCCTTCCTCAATCGCGAGGCCGCACGATGACGCGCAGCCCGGAGGGCGATGCCGGCGCGCATGACGGAGGGGAAAGCTTCGTCGCGCTGCTGCAGCGGCGGGCGCGGAGCGAGCCTTCCCGCGTCTTCGCGCGTTTCGACGGGCTGGCGCTGACCTTCGCCGATCTCGACCGGCAGTCGGATGCGCTCGCGGCCGAGATCCGGCGCCGCGGCATCGCGCGCGGCGAGCGGGTCGCCGTGATGATGCGCAATGCGCTGCCGGTGCTGGCGCTGATCATCGGCCTTGCCAAGGCGGGCGCCGTCTGGGTGCCGGTCAATCCGCGCCAGCGCGGTGCCGGTCTGCGCTACCTGATCGAGAACAGCGCGCCGAGCCTCGTCTTCGCGGATGCCGGCGCAGTGGCGGACCTGGAGGCGGCCGGCGTCGAGGCCGGGCGCATCGTGGCGCATGAGGAGGGAGCCTCGGCTCTCGATGCGATCCTGTCCGGCCCGGCGGAATTCAACGAGGCGTCGCCCTCGGCGGACGATCTCTTCGCGGTCATGTACACTTCGGGGACCACAGGGCAGCCGAAGGGCGTGCGCGTGTCGCATGCGATGCTCGCCGTCGCGGCGGACGGGGCGGCGATCGTCTCCGACGCGAAGCCGGGCGACGTGCTCTTCGTGTGGGAGCCGCTCTATCATATCGGCGGGGCGCAGCTCCTGGTCCTGCCGCTGATCCGCGACGTCACCCTCGCTATGGTCCCGCGCTTTTCCGCGGGCCAGTTCTGGGACGAGGTGCGGCGCGAGCGCGCGACGCATATCCACTATCTCGGCGGCATTCTGCAGATCCTGCTGAAGCAGCCGCCGCAGGACCATGACCGTGAGCATCCGGTGCGCGTCGCCTGGGGCGGCGGGTGCCCGCCGGAGACTTGGGAGCCGTTTCGCCGCCGCTTCGGCGTCCAGATTCACGAATGCTACGGCATGACCGAGACCTCGAGCATCGCGACCTGCAATATCGCGGGGCCCGTCGGGTCGGTCGGCCAGCCGCTGCCTTGGTTCGACCTGCGGATCGCGGACGCGGGGGGGCAGCCTGTCGGGCCGGGCTCGCGCGGCGGCATCGAGCTGCGCGCGAAACGTCCCGGCGCGCTGTTCGAGGGTTATTTCAACAATCCGCAAGCGAGCGCCGCGGCCTTCCGCGGCGCATGGTTCTCGACAGGCGACATCGGCAGCCTGGATGCGGCCGGCAACCTCTTCTTCCATGGCCGGGCGAGCGACAGCGTGCGCTGCAAGGGCGAGAATGTTTCGGCCTGGGAGGTCGAGCATGTCGCGGCCCAGCATCCGGCGGTCGAGGATTGTGCGATGATCGGCGTGCCGAACGGGCTTGGCGACGAGGACATCAAGCTGTTCCTCAAGCCCAAGCCAGGCCAGACGGTCGATTTCGCGGCGTTCTCGGCTTGGCTCGGCGGTCAGCTCGCGCCCTATCAGATGCCGCGCTACATCGCGGTGATCGCCGATTTCGAGCGCACGCCGAGCGAGCGCATCATGAAGCACAGATTGCCGAAATCCACGACGGGCTGCTGGGACCGCGCGGATGCGACACCGAGCCAGCCCTCCACCGCGAGCCTGCCGCAATGACCGAGCCGTCTTCCCTCTCCATCCGCATCGGCGTCGATATCGGCGGCACCTTCACGGACCTCGTCGGCGTGCGCTCGGACGGCGTGCTCTATGTGGAGAAGGTGCTGTCCTCCACGGACGATTACAGCCGCTCGATCGTCAAGGGCATCGGCCTGATCCTCGGCCGGGCGCACCTTCCGGCCTCGGCCGTGACCGAGATCGTCCATGCGACGACGGTCGCGACCAATGCGATCCTCGAGGGGCGCGGTGCCAGGACCGGCCTCATCACCACGGCGGGCTTCCGCGACGTGCTCGACATGCGCCGCCATCGCCGGCCCGACATGTACAGCCTCGACTGGGTCAAGCCGCCGGTTCTGGTGGAGCGCTATCTGCGCCGCGAGGTGGGCGAGCGGATCGATGCGCATGGCGCCGTCATCCGCCCGCTCGACGAGGCCTCGGTCCATGCCGCGATCGATCGGCTGCTGGCCGAGGGCGTCGAATCCTTCGCAGTCTGCCTTATCAACGCCTTCGCCAATCCGGCGCATGAGCAGCGCGTCGCCGAGATCCTGCGCGCCCGCGTGCCGGACGCCTCGGTCTCGCTGTCCTCGGATGTGCTGCCGGAGGTGAAGGAGTACGAGCGCACCAGCACGACCTGCGTCAACGCCTATGTGCGGCCGGTGATGCAACGCTATCTGGCGAGCCTCTCGGCGCGGCTGGCCGAGATGGGCGTCGTCGCGCCGCTGCTCACCATGCAGTCGAACGGCGGCATCATCAGCGCGGCGATCGCCGGCGAGCGGCCGGTGAGCATCATCGAATCGGGGCCCGCGGCCGGCGTCATCGGCGGCGTGGCGACGGCCGGGCATGCCGGCGAACGCAAGGCGATCACCTTCGACATGGGCGGGACGACCGCCAAGGCGGCGCTGATCGAGAACGGCAATGCGAGCCGCATCGGCAGCCTGGAGGTGGGCGCCGGCCTTTCGAGCTTCAGCCGGCTGACGAGCGGCGGCGGCTACACGATCGGCACGCCCTCGATCGACGTCGCCGAGATCGGCGTCGGCGGCGGCAGCATCGCCTGGCTCGACGAGGCGCGCTCGATCCGGGTCGGCCCGCGCAGCGCCGGCGCCAATCCGGGGCCGGTCTGCTACGGGCTCGGCGGCACCGAGCCGACCGTCACCGACGCCAATCTTATCCTCGGCCATCTCAACCAGACCCATCTCGTCGGCGGCGCGCTGCCGGTCGATGTCGAGGCCGCGCGGGCGGCGATCGGGCGGGTGATCGCCGGGCCGCTCGGCATCAGCATCGAGGATGCGGCCTATGGCATCGTTGCGGTCGCCAATGCCGGGATGATCCGCGTGATCCGCGCGATTTCCTCGGAGCGCGGCGAGGATCCGCGCGACGCGGCCCTCATCAGCTTCGGCGGCAACGGTCCGGTGCATGCGGTCGAGCTGGCGCGCCTGCTCGGCATGCGCAAGGTGATCGTCGCGGCGACGCCCGGCGTGTTCAGCGCCTATGGGCTGCTGCATACGCCGATCGAGCACAGCTATTCGAAATCGACCTATTGCGCGCTCGACGAAGCCTCGCGGGCGGCGATCGCGGCGACGCTCGCCGAGCTCGTCGCCATGGCGGGCCGCGACATGCGCGATGCCGGCTACGGCGAGGTGCGGGTCGCATACCGCGTCGACGGCGACCTGCAGTATCGCGGCCAGGGTTCGACCATCTCGATCCGGATCGCCGAAGGCGAACCCGCGATCGGCGATCTCGCGGCGGTGCTGGAGCGGTTCCACGCCGAGCACCGGCGCAGCTTCGGCTACAGCATGCCGGCCGAGGCGGTCGAGCTGGTGACGCTGCGCCTGTCGGCCCGCGTCGAGCGCGACGAGGCGGCCGTCCCGGAAGGCTACAGGCTGGACCGCCCGCAGGATCTCCGCCGGACCACGACCCGCAGGGTCTATTTCGGACCGGCGACGGGCCATCTCGACGCGCCCGTCCTGCGGCGTGAGGATCTCGGTCACACGGCGCTGCCGGGCCCCGCGATCGTCGAGCAATACGACACGACGATCGTCGTGCCGCCGGGCGCGGCGATCCGACGCGATGGCGACACGGTGATTATCGACATCGCGGCCGAGGCGGGGCTGGCGCTCGACGACGAGCGCTTCGACGGGGTGACGCGCGAACTCGTCCGCCACGGGCTGGAGACGCTCGCCGACGAGATGGCGCTGACGCTGATCCGCACTTGCCGCTCGCACCACGTCAAGCACACGGGCGACTTCTCGACGGCGCTCGCCGATGCGAAGGGCCGTCTTCTCGCGCAGGGCATGACGATCCCGCTGCATCTCGGCGCGATGCCCGACGTGATCGAGGCGGTGATCGCGCGCTACGAGGGGGATATCGAGGAAGGCGACATCTTCATCATGAACGACCCGTTCGGCGGGGGCATGCACCTGCCGGACATCTTCCTGGTGAAGCCGGTCTTCGCGGAAGGCCAGCTCCTCGCCTTCACGGCCGCGATCGTCCACCATCTCGACATCGGCGGCAACACGGCCGGCGGCAACTCGCCGCTCAACACCGAGACCTTCGCGGAAGGGCTGCGCATCCCGGTGCTGAAGCTCGTGCGCCGCGGCGTGCCCGACCCTTCCATCCTGCCGATCCTCCTCGCCAATGTCCGCGTGCCCGACAAGGTCCGCAGCGACATCGAGGCGCAGATATCGGCCTGCGAGCGCGGCGCGCGGGACTATGGCGCGCTCGTCGCCCGCTACGGCGCCGCAAACCTGAAGCGCTACGAGGGCCAGCTTCTCGACGCCTCCGAGGCGATCGCGCGCGAGACCATCCGCGCCATTCCGGACGGCAGCTACGTCTTCGAGGACTTTCTCGACGATGACGGCATCAGCGACGAGCCGATCCGGATCGCCGTGAAGATCACCATCTCGGGCGACGAGGCGCTGGTCGACTGCACCGGCAGCGCGCCGCAGGTGCGCGGCGCCCTCAACGCCACGCTGTCGGCGACCAAGAGCACCGCCTATCTCGCGTTCCGCTGCCTGATGCCGCCGCATGCCGCGACCAATGCCGGCTACATGCGGCCGATCACCGTGATCGCGCCCGAGGGCACCGTGCTGAACGGCACCAGCCCGGCGGCCGGCGCAGCGCGCGCGATCACCACCTATCGGCTGATGGATGCGCTGTTCGGCGCCCTCGGCAAGGCGCTGCCGGGGCGGATCATGGCGGCGGGCGACGGCGGCTCGCTGCTGCATACCTTCTCGGGCAGGTCGGCGAACGGGCGACCCTTCATCTTCGTCGACATGCTGCGCGGCTCCTGGGGCGCGCGGCCCATGGCGGACGGGCTCGACGGCACCTCGCTGGCGCTCGCCAACGCATCCGCCGTCCCGGCTGAGGTGGTCGACCTCGAGGGGATCGTGCGCCTGGAGCATTGGAGCTACGTGCCGGACACCTGTGGCGCCGGGCGCTACCGGGGCGGCATGGGCGTGATGCGCGAGTATCGCTTCCTGGCCGATGCCGGCAAGCTTCAGTACCGCTCCGAGCGCCGCAAGTTCCTGCCCTACGGCATGGAAGGGGGCGAGCCCGGCACGCCGTCCTTCGTGCTGCTCGATCCGTATGGCCAGGCGCAGCTCCTGCCCGGCAAGGGCGAGGTGACGCTGCGCAAGGGCATGGTGATCCGCGTGTGCCAGTCGGGCGGCGGCGGTTACGGCTCCCCGCTCGATCGCGATCCGGAGGCGGTCGGGCGCGACGTGCGCGACGAGCTCGTCAGCGTCGAGGCGGCGCGCGAGATCTATGGCGTGGCACTGCGCTCGGCATCCGGCGAGGTCGATCCGGCGGGCACCGCGACGCTGCGCGCCGCCAAGCGGCAGGGCACGGCGCCAACTGAGGAGACGCGGGTGATTCCCGCCTCCAGTGCGGATCTCGACGGCATCGTCGAGAAGGCCGCGCGGGTGATGGGGCAGGCCGGCCCGCCGCATCTGCGGAGCGTGCGCGGATGAGCGGCGCGGGCGATTCCATTCCGCCGGCGATCCTCGGAGCGGGCGTGCGGCTCTCGAAGCTGTCGCTCTCCTATGGCCGCTTCAAGGCGATCGATGAGGTCTCGCTCGACATCGCGCCGGGTGAGTTCCTCACGATGCTCGGCCCCAGCGGCTCGGGCAAGACGACGACGATGATGGCGATCGCCGGCTTCGCGCGCGACTATTCCGGGACGATCTCGATCGGCGGGCGCGCCGTCGACGATCTGCCGGCGCATCGGCGCAATATCGGCGTGGTTTTCCAGCATCTCGCGCTGTTCCCGCATATGTCGGTGGCCGACAACGTCGCGTTTCCGCTGCTGATGCGCGGCGTCGCCAAGGCGGATGTCGCGGCCCGCGTCCGCGGAGCGCTCGATCTCGTCCGCCTCGGCGCGCTCGGCGACCGGCTGCCGGCGCAGCTCAGCGGCGGCCAGCAGCAGCGCGTCGCGCTGGCCCGCGCGCTGGTGTTCTCGCCGCCGCTCCTGCTGCTCGACGAACCGCTCGGCGCGCTCGACCGCAAGCTCAGGGACGCGCTGCAGATCGAGCTGAAGGAGCTGCACGCCAAGCTCGGCATCACGATCATCCTCGTGACGCATGACCAGGTCGAGGCGATCTCACTGTCCGACCGGATCGCCGTCATGAATGCCGGCCGCATCGCGCAGGTCGCGACCCCGACCGAGCTCTACTTCTCGCCGATCAACCGCTTCGTCGCGGATTTCGTCGGCGACTCGGTCTTTTTCCCCGCCACCGTGCTGGCCGCGACGGAAGACCGATGCACGGTCGAGGCCCTCGCCGGCAACCGCTTCGTCGTGCGCCATGCCGGCTTCGTCAAGGCCGGGGATGAAATTCAGATCATGCTGCGGCCCGAGCATATCCGGCCCGAGCCGGCCTCCGATGTCGAGAACGTGCTGGACGGCACGCTTGTCGGCAGCATCTTCCTCGGCGACCACGCGCGGATGCGCGTCGCGCTGCCGGACGGGACGGTCGTGTCGGCGATGGCCGACAACCGCACGTCGCTTCCCGAGACGGGCGCGCGCATGAGGATCGGCTGGAGGGCGGCGGACGCGCTCGCCCTGCCGACCGAGGCAGTGTAGTTGTATTGCAATACAATACTATGAGGTTGATTGCGATACTTCAATCCTTCGCATAGCATGGCGCCGAAGATGCGGCCCAACACGAGGTAAAGCCAATGACGTCGAATGCCTTCACGAGACGTACGGCGATCGCGACCATCGGCGGCGCGTTCATGGCCGCCAGCCCGGCGCGGCTGTTCGCGCAGTCGGCGGACAAGCTCGTCATCGCGTCCTATGGCGGCCGGCTGCAGGACAGCCAGCGCGCCGCCTATTTCGAGCCCTTCGCCAAGGAGAGCGGGATCGGCGTCGTCGACGCGACCGGCATCACGCTCGCCAAGATCCGCGCCATGGTGGCGAGCCGCAACGTCGAATGGGACGTGTTCCTCGCGACCCATGAGGAGCTTCTGGCGCTCGCCGAGGCGGGGCTGCTGGAGGCGATCGACTACGCGCAGCTCGACAAGACGGTCATTTCCGAGATCGATCCGCGGCTGGTGCACCCCAACGGGGTCGGCTGCCAGTATTATGCGTCGGTCATATCCTTCAATACGAAGAAATACGCCAAGGGCGACAATCCCAAGACCTGGGCCGAGGTCTGGGACACGGTGAAGTTCCCGGGCCCGCGCGTGCTGCCGGCCGGCAGCTATCAGCTCCGCCCGATCGAGCCGGCGCTGCTCGCCGACGGGGTCGCGCCCGACAAGCTCTATCCGCTCGACCTCGACCGCGCCTATCGCAGCCTGGCGAAGATCAAGCCGAGCGTGATCAAATGGGTCAGCTCGGGCAACGCCGCGCCGCAGGCGCTGGTCGACGGCGAGGCCGATATCGCGATCGCCAATCACGGCCGCATCGCCCAGCTCCGCGACGAGGGCGCGCCGGTCGACTATGTCTGGAACGGCGGCGTCGTGACGCCCTCCTTCTGGGCGATCCCGAAGGGCGCCAAGAACTACAAGGCGGCGCTGAAGTTCATCGAATTCGCCTCCCGCGCCGAGCGGCAGGTCGAGTTCGCCCAGCGCATGCCCTACGGGCCGTCTAACACCAAGGCCTCGGCGGCGCTGCCCGAGAAGTTCCGCAAGGACAATCCGGTCGCGCCCGAGAACCTCTCCAAGGTCGTGTTCATGAACGCGGCCGCCTGGGC
>JBDHTH010000011.1:0-16635 GCA_039808545.1 Phreatobacteraceae bacterium
GCGTCCGAGCCGGTGCGGATGCGGCCGCGCACCGCGTTCATGCCGTCGATGAGCTGGCCGTAGAGGTCGCGCAGCTCGTAGCCGAGCAGGCGCTGGCCGAAGGCCCAGGCCTCCGGCGCCGGCGGCTTGAAGCCCGTCAGGTTGAGGATGCCGACATCGACCGCCGCGACCGTGACATTGGCGGTCTCGCCGGGCTTCAGGTTGCCGACATCGACCGGGATCACCAGCCGCGTATGCGGGCGGATCGTCGCCTCCGGGCTTGCCTTGACCTGCAAGGTGCGCTCGGTGCGGTCGACCGAGGCCCAGGCGAGGCCGATGGCGCGGCCGGGCATGCGGCTCGCCTGCACGTCGAGCGGGCGATGCAGGATCGCCACCGCGTAGAAGCCGCCGCCCCAATCCTCGCCGACCTTGAACTCGACGCGGCCCTGGCCGTCGCGGACCTCGGCCGACTTGGTCTCGATGATCCGGTCCGGGCCGACGATCGCGACCGTGGCGAGGCCGGCGAAGCGCGGGCTCAGCGCAACCGTGACGGTGTCGCCGCTCCTGTAGGCAGGCTTGTCGAGCGACATTTCGAGCAAATCGGGGCTGTCGGCGTTGTCGGCGCCGAAATAGCCGGCGTCGAAGGCGACCGTGGTCACCGGCCCGCCGGGCTCCTCGGTCGTCACCTCCAGGCGGTAGCGGCCGAACGTCGCCGGCATGCTGATTTTCGCCGGCGCATCCGCGCCGATCTCGACCCGGCCGTCGGCGACGCGGCTCGTCGCCTTGACGATCTCGCTGTCCCAGGTGGAGCCGTTGCGCGTCCACTGGATGCGGCTCGTGACGCGCAGCAATTCCCAGCGAACGGCGCGCGCCGTGCGCCTGCCGGTATCGGCGAGATGGATCAGCTCGAAATTCGCGACCTCGCCGTCGCCGATGCGGGTGTCGAACAGCGGCTTCACGCCGATCAGCGCGCCGGCCGGCTTGATCGGCACGGTGACCTGCCGCTCGACGCCGCGGCCGCCATTCTCGACCATCTTGACGGTGATCTCCGCCTCGAGCGGGCGGGCGGTCTTGGGCAGGTTCGGCAGCGCCAGCTTGAGCAGCACGTTGCCGTCCGGCCCGGTCTTCGGCAGATTTTCCAGCCCCTGGCGCTCGGCCTCGACGCTCTCCTCGGTCAGGCCGAACTGGTAGCCCGGATAGCCCCTCAGCCCGTCCTTGGCGAGGCCGATGGCGATCTCGCCCTCCAGGCCGAGATCGGCGGCGGGCGCGCCGAACAGGTAGCGGCCCTTCACCTCGACCTCGACCGGCTTGTCGCGCTCCGCCAGCTTGGTCTTGGCATCCACATCGAACTCGATGCGATCGGGCACGTAGTCCTCGACCAGGAAGGCGATCTCGCCGACCTGCGGGCGCTTCGGATCCGTGTAGAGGCGGGCGCGCCAGGTGCCGGTCGGCAGGCCGGGCAGCAGCTCGATGGAGGCGGTGCGCCCGCCCACCGCCTGATCGTTCAGCACGATGCGGCGGTAGTCGTTGCCGTCCGGGCGCTCCAGGACGAGCGTCGTCGGCACGCCCGTGACGGCATTGCCCTTGGCGTCGCGCAGCAGCGCCGTGATGTGCACGGTCTCGCCGGTGCGGTAGACGCCGCGCTCGGTCGTCACGAAGGCCTCGATCGGCCCGGCCGGCGGGCGGCCCATCACGCCGCGATCGGTGAGGTCGAAGGCGGTGTTCTTCAGGTTGAGGAAAGCGTAGTCGCCATTGCCGGTGGTGGCGATGACGAGGGCCGGCGAGAGGCCGCCGTCACCGCGCGTCAGGCCGCGCTCGAACTGCACGAAGCCGCGCGCATCGGTGGTGCGGGTGGCCAGCACCTCGTTGTTGCGGGCGATCAGGCGGATCTCGACGCCGGCGACCGGCTTGGCGTCGGCGAAGCCGGCCGCGTAGACATAGACCCCGTCCTCGCCCGAGAAGGCGGTGAGGCCGAGGTCGGAGACGACGAACCATTGCGTGGCGGTCGTGTCCTGGTCGGGGTCGCCGGTGCCGTTGCCCGGCTGGGCCGACATGACGTAGATGCCGGGCTGCAGCTTGGTCACGGCCTCGTCGAGCGGGAAGGCCGTGGTGATCTCGGTGTTGAGCATGCGCTCGACCGCGAGCGTGCCCTCCCAGACCTTGGCGCCCTTCTCGTTCTCGATCGACTCGAACTCGTAGGGCTCGAGCTGGCGCTGGAAATCGGAGCCGACGATGGTGTCGGTCAGCGAGCGGTCGCCGATCCGGTAGATGGCGACCTTGACGCTATCGGTGTTGACGGTGACGACCGGCACGCCGCGCTGGCCGGTCTTGGGCAGCACGTAGTTCTTGCCGGTGAAGCGGACGGTCGGCTTGCGGTCGCGGACATAGAGCGTGAAGTCGCGGGCCTTGCGCAGCGTCTCGCCGCGCAGCGCCGAGGGCACGCCGGCGCGGATCTGGACCTTGATGGTCTCGCCATGCTTCAGCCCGTCGACGCAGATCTGCTGGTCCTTGGCGGTGACGGCTGGCTTGTCGGTGCCCTCGACCGAGACGAAGGGCGCGAAATCGGCGCGCGGCGACAAGGGATCGGAGAACTGGAAGCAGGCGCGCGGGCTGCCGGTATCGGCGTCGACGGTCGAATCGACGATGCGGAAGCCGTGCTCGCTGTAGATCTTCTCGTAGAGCTGGGCGACCGTGCGGTCGGCCTTGAGCTGGTTGGAGAGCTGGAGCGCGTCCATGGCGGGGCGCCAGCTCTGCTGGTTGACATAGTTGCGGCCGATCAGCGCCAGGGCCTCGGCCTCGTCGGCGGGATTGCGGGCGCGCTGATAGGCGATATAGGCGGCCTGGAGACTGCGGGCGATGTTCTGCGTGCGCTCGCGCTCGAGCTCCGGCTTGCCGGCCGCATCCGCCAGCAGGCCCGCATAGGCGTTCCAGGCTTTCGGATCGTTGAGGCTCAGCGCGACGACATTCGCATAGGCGGTCGCGGCGGCCTTCGGATTGTTCTTCAGGAGAGCGTCGTCCGATTCCTTGCGCCATTGCGCGAGGGTCTTGCCGGCCGGCTTGGCGTCGCGCTTGAGCTGGGCCTCGAGGCGGATGGCGCCCTGCTTCAGGTCGTCGCGCTCGAAGGCCTTCTGCGCGAAGGCGCCGCCGAGGGACATGCCGACCATAAGGATCGCGGCGGCTGCGGCGCGCGCGACTCCGCGAACGAGGCCGATACCGGTCATCGCCTACTCCGTCGATTCAGTCCCGCCTCGCGGGCCCAAGGGACGCCGAGCTTACGGCAAGATTGCGACGGCGGAACACGAGGTTGGAAAAATTTTCTGACGTAAGGGCAGCTCGGCGGCGGCGCCCGGCGTCAGCGACGCACCGGATCGGCCTCGTTGCGCGGGCGGCGGGTCGGGTCGATGACGATGTCGATATTCGGGCGGATACGCGCGCGGGGGCGGTCGTCAGCGGGCGCATCGGAAGGGCCCGTCGTCCAGCCACGCGTGAAGGGCGCGGATGCCGGATCGCGCTCATAGAGGGCGCGCGAGCCGGGATCACGCGGGCGCGGCGGCGCCTCGCCGGCCGGCGCTGGACGCTGTTCGCTGCGCCTTAAGCCCGGTGCGCCGTCCTCGGCCAGAACGGGTGTCGCCATGGCGGCGAGCAGCAGCAGGCCGCCGAGGCCGAATACTCTCGCGATGCCGGTCCGCGATGCCGCCATGACCCGCTCCTTCTCGCGCGTCCGGAAAGCGAGCGCGCGTCATGGAGAGAATCGGCGTGTTGAGAGATCGATTCAAGAAGGCCGGTTTGCCGAGTCGCCAGAATCGCTTGGCATGGTTTCCGAAGAAACCGATTCAAGGACCGATCGCGTCCGTCGGCCCACGCCTCCCGTCTCTTAGGTCGGGAAAGATTGATGAATCGTCTCCGCGTCGCACGAGGCCCGACTCGACGGCGGGGGCGCCGCAATGCCAACCTGACCGCCTCGCCTCGCAGTCCAGGATCCCGTCATGCCCAGCGTCGACATCCGCTCACCGAACCTTTCGCGCCGCCAGCGCGTGCGCAAGCCGGCGGTGCGCAGCGCCGGCGGCATCGTCGTGGCGCAGAACCGCTGGGCCGCCGAGGTCGGGGCGCGGATACTCAAGGCCGGCGGCAACGCGATGGACGCGGCGATCGCCACCTCCTTCGCGGTCGGCGTCGCCGAGCCCTGGATGAGCGGCATCGGCGGCAACGGCGCGATGCTGGTGAAGCGGCCCGGCGAGGAGACCGCGACCGCGATCGATTTCGGCGCCCGCGCGCCGCGCAACCTCGATCCGGCCGACTACCCGCTGGCCGATGGCGGGGTCGACGACAATCTCTTCGGCTGGCCGAAGGTGAAGGAGGACCGCAACCTCGTCGGCGTGACGGCGGTCTGCGCGCCACGCCAGCTCGCGGGGCTGGAGGAGGCGCATAAGCTGTTCGGCTCGCGGCCCTGGCAGGAGCTGGTGGAGCCGGCGATCGAGCTCGCGGCGACCGGCATCGTCGTCGACCATCATACGGCGTTGATGATCGCGGACGGCATGCGCGACCTGCTGCGCGATGCGGGCGCGCGCGCCGTCTTCCTGCCGGACGGCTTCCCGCCGATGCCGGCGGCATCCAGCCCGTCCGGCGCGCAGGTGCGCCTGCCGAACCCGGCCCTGGCGCGCACGCTGAGGACGATCGCGGTCAACGGGCCGCGCGCCTTCTATGACGGGCCGCTCGCCAACGCCGTCGTCGGCGAGCTGAAGGCGCTCGGCGGCGTGCATGTGCCGGAGGATTTCAACACGATCCGCGCCGAGGTGATGCCGGCGCGCGTCGCCGCGGCCGGCGTCGACCATGCGATCCATATCGTGCCGCGCCTCAATGGCGGGCCGACCATGCTGGCGGCGCGCAGCCTTCTGGAGGCGTCCTGGCGGCCCGGCGCCGAGACGGGTCCGGACGCCGCCGCCTTCAACGCCTATGCGGCCTCGCTGCGCGCCGCCTGGGCATCGCGGCTCGTCGAGGATGGCGACGACGCGCCGGCCTCCAACACCACCCATCTCACCGTGATCGACCGCGACGGCATGGTGGTGACGCTGACCCAGACGCTGCTGTCGCTGTTCGGCGCCAAGGTGCTGCTGCCCGAGACCGGCGTGCTCATGAACAACGCCGTCAACTGGTTCGACCCGCGTCCGGGCAAACCGAATTCCATGGCGCCGAACAAGCGGCTGCTCTGCAACTACGCGCCGGCGATCGTCACCGGGCCGGACCTCGTCGCCGGGCTCGGCGGCTGCGGCGGGCGCAAGATCCTGCCGGCCGTCTACCAGCTCATGTCGATGATCATCGACTACGGCTTCGACCTAGACCGCGCCTTCCACCAGCCGCGCATCGACGTTTCGGGGCCGGATTTCGTAACAGCGGACGGCGAATTGGGGCCTGAGGTGATCGAGCGGCTCGCGGCCGAGCACCCGACCGTGATCGCCGAGCGCATCGCCTCGCCGAACTTCTTCACCATCGCGGGCGCGGTGCGCCGCTCGGCCGGCATGAACGAGGGCGCGACCGAGCCGGCCCATCCCTGGTCGGAGGCGGTCGCGGAGGAGGAGGTCTGATCCCTCCCCCGCCCCGTCAGGCCGCGACCGCCCGCTCGGCGCGCGCGGCGGCGAGCTGGGCGAGAAGCGCGGGGATCGCGACTGCCATGCCGAGGATGCTCGCAGGCAGGTTCGGCGCCATCAGCAGCAGCCCCGAGGCGCCGAGCGAGAGGCGCTGCCAGAGCGGCATGCGCGCCAGCGCGTAGCCGGTCAGCGCCGAGGCGAGAATGAAAACGCCGAGCGCGCAGGTCGAGGCGGTGATCAGGAAGTCGGTCCAGGTGAAGCCCTTGGTGACGACCAGCATCGCAGGCCCGTAGACGAAGACGAAGGGCACGAGCGCCTTGGCGAGCCCGAGGCGAAACGCCGTGTTGCCGGTCTTGAACGGATCGGCCCCCGCCATGCTGGCGGCCGCATAGGCGGCGAGCGCGACCGGCGGCGTGATGTCGGCCAGGACCCCGTAGTAGAAGACGAAGAAATGCGCGACGATCGGCTCGACGCCGAGCAGGCCGAGGGCCGGCGCCGCCACCGTCACCATGATGATGTAGTTGGCGGTCGTCGGCACGCCGCAGCCGAGCAGGATGCAGACGATCGCGGTCATCACCAGCGTGAAGAACAGGGTGAGCGCCTTGGCGTTGAAGGCCCATTCGGGAATCACCATTCCGGTGATTGCGGCGAGCTGGCCCGCGAAGCTCGTGACGATGTTGGAGAGCTTGAAGCCGACGCCGGTCAGCGTGACGACGCCGACGATGATGCCGACAGTAGCGGCCGCGGCGCCGACCGCGATCGCGTATTTGGCGCCGACCACGAAGGCGTCCGCCATCTCGGCGGTGAGCAGCTTGCCTTCGGGATCGCGCAGCGCGAAGACCGCGCAGGTCGCCGCCACCGCGACGAGGATCGCGATCGTCGCCCAGCCCTCGACCAGCACGCCCGCGATATTGGCCACCACCATCACGGCGAGGAAGCCGAGCGCGGCCACGCCCGAACGGCGCGTGAAGCCGACCAGCACGCAGGCCGTGATGCCCCAGAAAGCCGCAAGATAGGGCGTGAAGCCGGAGAACAATACCATCAGCAGCACGATGAGCGGGATCGCGGTCGGCCAGTCGCGGGCGATCACCTCGCGCGCCTTGGGCAGCTCGGCGGCCGGCATGCCCTTCAGCCCGTTCTTCTTGGCCTCGAAATGCACCTGCCAGAAGACTCCGAAGAAATGCATGAAGGCCGGCACGATCGCGGCGAGCACGATCGACTGGTAGGGCATGTTCAGGAACTCGATCATCAGGAAGGCGGCCGCCCCCATGATCGGCGGGGTGATCTGGCCGCCCGTCGAGGAGGTCGATTCCACCGCCGCCGCGACATGGCGCGGATAGCCGAGGCGCATCATCGCCGGAATGGTCAGCGAGCCGACCGTCACGGTGTTGGCGATCGAGGAACCCGAGATCATGCCGAACATCGCGGAGCCGAAGATCGACACCTTGGCGGGGCCGCCGGCATAGCGCCCGGCAAGCGCGGTGGCGAGCTCGATGAACAGGCGGCCGAGGCCGATGCGCGTCGCCAGCACGCCGAACAGCACGTAGTGGAACACATAGGTCGCGACGACGCCGAGGGCGACGCCGTAGATGCCGTTGCTGGTCAGGTAGAGGTGGTTGACGACCGCCTTCCAGCTATTGCCCGGATGCGCCAGGATGCCGGGCAGCGAGCGGCCGTACATCGCGTAGACGATCAGCGCGATGGCGATCACCGGCAGCGGCCAGCCGACGCTGCGCCGCGTCGCCTCCAGCAGGACGACGATGGCGATCGTCGCCATGATCACGTCGAGCGGCTCCGGGTTGCCGACCCGGAAGGCGAGGTCGTCATAGATCCAGGGCACGTAGAGCGAGGCGACCGCCGCGCCGATGGCGAGCAGCCAGTCGACGATCGAGATGCCGCCGGGCGCGAGGAGGCTCGCCTTGGGCTCGGCCTTGTCGCGGCTCTTGAGGAACGGGAAGACGAGAAAGATCAGGCCGAGCACGAAGGCCATGTGGATGCCGCGATGCGTCGTCTCGCGCAGCAGCCCGAAGCCGGCCGTGTAGTAGTGGAACATCGACAGGGCGAAGAGCAGGCCCGCGACCAGCCAGGCGGTGGCGGGCAGCAGCGGGCGGAAGCGGACTTCGGCATCGAACTCCTCCTCCAGCTTCTGGATGGTTTCGGCGTCCGCGAGCTCGGTCTTCATCGCCCCTGCCCTCTCGTTCGATTCTACAGCGCAAGCAGAAAGCCGCGCGAAAGCGTTTCGCGCGGCTTCTTCGTCATACCCCTGTCGGCCCGGCCTCAGCCGATGCCGGCTTCCTTGTAGAACTTCGCGGCGCCGTCATGGACCGGGATGCCGAGGCCGGCGAGCGCCGTCTCCTTGCGGATCAGCTTGCCCTTGGCGTGGCCGGCATCGAGCAGCGCGCGGCTCTTCTCGCTCCAGAGCGCCTTCGTGACCGCATAGACGAGGTCGGCGCTGATCTTGGCCGACGTCACCCATTGGGCGCCGACCGACAGCGTCTTCACGCCCTTCACGTCCTTGTAGGCGTTATCCGGGATCTCGTCGATCGCGAAGAACTTGTTCGCTTCGACGATCTTCTTGGCGGCGTCGCCGTCGATCGGCAGCAGCTCGACGCCGCTCGTCGCGACTAGCTCGGTGACGGCGGCGGTCGGCCAGCCGGTGGTGATGAAGAAGGCGTCGAGGCCGCCATCCTTCAGCTTCTCGGCCGAGGGGCCGGGCTTCAGGTTCTCGGCCTTGTAGTCGCCATCCTTGATGCCGTAACCCGTGAGGATCGCCTTGGCGTTGATGATCGAGCCCGAGCCCGGCTCGTCGATGGAGACGCGCTTGCCCTTCAGATCGGCGATCGACTTGATGTTGAGGCCCTTCTTGACCACGACATGGATCGACTCGGGGTAGAGGTTGGCGATGGCGCGCAGGGTGTCGACCTTCGGCCGGCCCTCATAGACGCCGGTGCCGGTATAGGCCCAGGTCGCGACGTCCGACTGGCTGAATCCCGATTCCATGGAACCGCCGACGATGCCGTTGACGTTGGCGACCGAGCCGTTGGTGGCGACCGCCGAGGCGTCGACGGTGGGCGAGGAGATCGCGTTGGCGATCAGGCCGCCGACCGGATAGTAGGTGCCGGCCGTGCCGCCGGTGCCGATGCGGAAGAACTCCTTGGCCTGGGCGCGGGCGACGCCGGGCCCGACGAGGGCGGCGAGGCCCGAAAGGCCGGCGAGCGCCGTGAACTGCCTGCGGTCGATGAACATCATCGCATACTCTCCAATGAAAACGGCCGACGGCCCGCGTTGGGCGGGCCGGATGCGCGGCAGTCCAGCATATTCCGCCGCCGGAGTCTTCCCCCGGACGTCTACGACTTTGAGCGCAGGGCGAGGTCGCCGAGCCAGCGGTCGATCGCGATGAGCGCCAGCGCGATTGTCGCGAAGACGAAGAGCAGCGCCAGCACCGACACCGCCATATGCACGGGCGCGAGCTTGGAGGGGTCGAAGAACCAATAGGCGTACCATCCGTCGAGCGCGCCGCGGGCGATCGCATAGGCGGCGTAGAGGGCCGGCGCCAGCACGGCCGCGCCGCAATCGCGAAACCGCAGCCGGCCATGTCCGGCGAGCCACCAGGCGAGGAGGAACAGCGCCGGCGTTACGTCATGCAGCGCATGGTCGGCGAGCTTCTGCCAGCCGGTCGGCGCCCATTGCGCCCTCAGCGCGAGGGAATAGACGAGGCCGACGCCCGCGATCGCGGTGGCCACCGTCAGGCGGAGGCGCGGGCCGGCCAGCGCGCTTCCCGGCCACAGCGTCATCGCGCCGGCGACGACGGCGACCGCGATGTTGGTGAGGATCGTGAAGAAGCCGAGGAAGCGCCAGAGCGCGAAAAGCGCGCCATGCCCATCGGCCGCCAGAACATTGGCGAGAAGGACGTATTGCAGGACGAGCGCCGCGAAGGCGACGAGGGACGCGAGGGCGGCGACGAAGCGGGACATGCTGGGGCTGTCGCTATACCGTACCGCCGAACGCAAATCCCCGCCCCGGCGCCGCGTCGAACAGCGCTCTGGTGTAATCGTGCTGCGGGTTGCCGAAGACGCTGGCGGTCGAGCCCTGCTCCACCACCTCGCCGGATTTCATGACGAGGATCTTGTCGCAGATTTGCGCCGCGACGCGCAGGTCGTGGGTGATGAAGAGGATCGCGAGGTCGAACTTCCTCTTCACGGTGTCGAGCAGGTCCAGCACCTGCGCCTGCACCGAGACGTCGAGGGCCGAGACAGCCTCGTCGGCGATCAGCAGCTCGGGCTCCATGGCGAGCGCCCGCGCGATGCAGATGCGCTGGCGCTGGCCGCCCGAGAACTGGTGCGGGTAGCGGTCGAGCGCCTCGGGATCGAGGCCGACGAAGCGCATCAGGTCGCGCGCTTGGCTCTGCGCCGCCCTGGCACTGATGCCGAAATTCATCGGCCCCTCGACGATCGAGGCGCCGACCGTGCGGCGCGGGTTGAGCGAGCGGTAAGGGTCCTGGAAGACGATCTGCATCGTCTTGCGATGGCTTCTGAGGCGCGCGGCCGGCATCTTGGCGATGTCGAGCCCGGCGAGGCGGATGGCGCCCTCGGTCGGATCGATCAGGCGGGCGATGCAGCGCGCCACCGTCGACTTGCCGGAACCCGATTCGCCGACGATGCCGAGCGTCTCGCCGCGGCGGATGTCGAAGGTCACGTCGCGCGCCGCCCTGACGACGCGGCCGCTCGCCAGCAGGCCGCTTTCCGCATAGGTCTTGCAGAGCTTCTCGGTTGCCACCGCGACCGGCTTCTCGGCCGGAACCGGCGGTTTGTCGGGCGGCGTCATGCTCGGCACTGCGCCGATCAGCATCTTCGTATAGGCTTCCCGCGGCCGCTTCAGCACCTCTTCGGCGGTGCCGTGCTCGACCACCCTGCCCTTCTGCATCACGACGACGCGGTCCGCGATGTCGGCGACGACGCCGAAATCATGAGTGATGAACAGAACGGCGGTTCCGCGCCGCTCCTGGATCTCCTTGAGGAGCTTCAGGATCTGCGCCTGGGTCGTGACGTCGAGCGCGGTGGTCGGCTCGTCGGCGATCAGGAGCTTCGGGTCGAGCACCAGCGCGGTCGCGATCATGATGCGCTGGCGCTGGCCGCCCGAGAGCTGGTGCGGGTAGGAATCGTACATCCGCACGGGATCGGGCAGGCGCACCGCCTCCATGATCGCCAGGACCTTGGCCTTGCGCGCCGCCTCGTCGAGTGGGGTGTGGATCGCCAGCATCTCGGCGATCTGGGCGCCGACCTTCATCACCGGGTTGAGGGCCGTCATCGGCTCCTGGAAGATCATCGCCATCTCGGCGCCGCGCAGCTCGCGCAGGCGGGCCGGCGTGGCGGTCAGCAATTCCTCGCCGCCGAGCGCGATCGAGCCGGCGACCGGGGTGAGCTGGCCCTTCGGCAGCAGCCCCATCACCGAGAAGGCGGTCACGGACTTGCCCGAGCCCGATTCCCCGACGATGCAGACGATCTCGCCGGGCATCACCTGCAGCGTGATGCCCTCCACGGCATGCGCGCGGTCGCCGCCCGGCGGCAGACGCACCGCGAGGTCGCGGACTTCGAGGACGGGCTTGGTCTCGCTGGGCTCGGCCATGCTCACATCCGCTTGGCGATTTTCGGGTCGAGGCGGTCGCGCAGCCCGTCGCCGAGGATGTTCACGGAGAGGATCGTCAGCGCGAGCACGATGCCGGGGAACAGCACGATCCAGGGCGCGACGCGGAACACGCCCCTGCCCTCCGCCATCATGTTGCCCCAGGAGGGGATCTCGGGCGGCGTGCCGGCGCCGAGGAAGGAGAGGATCGCCTCGGTCAGCATCGCGGAGGCGCAGATATAGGTCGCCTGCACGATCAGCGGCGGCACGCAATTCGGCAGCACATGGCGCCAGAGCAGCTTGACGAGCGGCGTGCCGACCGAGATCGCCGCCTCCACATAGGGCTCCTGGCGCACAGACAGCACCACGGCGCGCACGAGGCGCACGACGCGCGGGATTTCCGGAATCGTGATCGCGATGATGACGATGAGGATGGGGTTGGCCGCCCCCTTGTTGAGCGAGGCGAGCGCCACCGCCAGCAGCACCGCCGGGATCGCCATCAGCCCGTCCATGATGCGCATGACGATCGCGTCCAGCCAGCGGATATAGCCCGCGAAGACGCCGATGAGGAGGCCGATGGCGATCGACAGCACGGCCGCCGAGATGCCGATCACCAGCGAGATGCGCGCGCCGTAGACGGTGCGCGACCAGACGTCGCGGCCGAACAGGTCTGTGCCGAAGGGCGGCTCGACGGCAGGCGGCTTCAGCCGGAGCGTCGGCCTGAGCTGCAGCGGATCGACGGTCGCGACGAGCGGGGCGAAGATCGCGACGAGCGCGATCGCCAGGATCATCAGGCTGGCGATCACGACCAGCGGATAGCGCGCGAAGAAGCTGCGCCGCACCGCGACGAGCGGCGCCGTCAGCTTGTGGTCGATGAGCTGATCGACCGTCTCGGGCTTGCTGCCGGGGGCGGTCAATAGCGGATCCTCGGATCGAGCAGCGTATAGGCGATGTCGATCAGGAGATTGAGCAGCACGAACACGAAGGCGAAGAAGATGATCAGCCCCTGGATGATCGGATAGTCGCGCCTGAGGATCGCGTCGAGCACGAGACGGCCGAGGCCGGGGATGTTGAAGACGGTCTCGGTGACGACCGCGCCGCCGAACAGCAGCGCGACGCCGAGGCCCACCACCGTGACGATCGGCACGGCGGCGTTCTTCAGCGCGTGGCGGAACAGCACCTTGCGCTCGATCTGGCCCTTGGCTCTGGCCGTGCGGACATAGTCCTCGCCCAGCACCTCGAGCACGGAGGCGCGGGTGATGCGCGTCACATGCGCGAGATAGATCGCCGAGAGCGCGATGGTCGGCAGCGTGATCGCCTTCAGGAACCCGACCGGATCCGCGAAGGGGCTGACATAGCCCTGCACCGGGAACAGCCGGTCCTGGCCCGCGAAGGCGAAGATCAGGATGTAGCCGACGACGAAGACCGGCATCGAGAAGCCGATCACCGCCAGCACCATGATGACGCGGTCGATCCAGGTGCCGGACTTCCAGGCCGCCAGCGTGCCGAGCGTCACGCCGAACACCACCGAGAACAGGATGGTGGAGAGCGACAGCATCAGCGTCGGCTCCAGGCGCTGGCCGATCAGCGTCGTCACCGGCAGGTTGGTGAAGATCGAGGTGCCGAGATTGCCGCGCAGGAGCTGGAAGAACCAGGTGAGGAACTGGGTCAGCACCGGCTGGTCGAGGCCGAGCTCGGCGCGGATGCGGGCCACCTGCTCGGGGGTCGCGAGGTCGCCCGCGATCACGACCGCCGGATCGCCGGGCGTCAGCCGCAACATCAGGAAGACCAGCGAGGCGACCACCACCATGACGGGTATCGTCGCCAGCACGCGCTTGAGGATGAAACGCAGCATCGGCTGTCCAATTCCGTTCTTCAAAGGATGCCGCCGCGCCGCACCGGCGCGGCGGCGGAGGGCCGCTCAGGCCTCCATGTTCCAGAAGAACTGGACGGGCGACGGGATCATGCCCTTGACGTTGTCGCGATAGCCGACCGGCACGAAGAACTGGCCCACATAGGTCTGGTAGGCCTGCTCGAAGGCACGCGCCTGGACCTGGCCGGCGATCTGCTTCTGCTTGGCCGGATCGGTCTCGTCCGAATAGGCGGCGCGCAGCTTCTCCATGGTCGGATCGTTGGCCCAGCCGACCCAGGCGGCATCGCCCGCGCCCGAGAGCGCGATCTGCGTCGCGGGGCTGACGAGGTCGCCGCCGATCCACCAGGTCGGGAACATGTTCCAGCCGCCCTGGTCGACCTGCTCCTTCTTGGCGCGGCGGGCGAGCACGGTCGACCAGTCCATCGCCTGGAGCTCGACATTGACGCCGATCTTGCGGGCCGCGTCGGCGACGAACAGCGCGAAGCCGTTGGAGTTCGGGATATCGGTCGGCTGCAGGATGACGACCTTCTCGCCGTTGTATTTCGCCTCCTTCAGCAGCGCCTTGGCGTCGTCGAGGTTGAACTTCATGAAGTCGACGCCGTCGCTCGCTTCCGACGGCGAGCCGCAGGGGTAAACCGAGTTGCAGACCTTGTAGTATTTCGGGTCGCCGATCACGCCCTTCAGCACGTCGGCCTGGTTGACCGCCTTGGCGATGGCGCGGCGGACGAGGACGTTGTCGGTCGGCTTGGCGAGATGGTTGAAGCGCAGCATGCCGGTGGAGCCGAGCGTGTCCAGCACCTCCAGCTTCACGCCGGGCGCCGATGCGAGGACCGGCACGAGGTCGATCGGCACCTGCTCGTAATAGTCGATCTCGCCCGACATCAGGGCATTCATCGCGGTGGTCGCGTCCGGCATGGTGAGCCATTCGACGCGGTCGACCTTGGCGATCTTGCCGCCGGCCGCCGAGGAGACCGGCTCGGCGCGCGGCTTGTAGGCGGCGTTCTTCAGGTAGACCGCGACGGCGCCTGGCCGCCACTCGCCGGTCGCGAATTTGAAGGGGCCGGAGCCGATCTGCTGGTCGGGCTTGAGCTGGGTGTCGGCCGAGACCTCGGCGAAGCGCTTCGGCATCATGAAGGCGACGTTGGAGGAGATCTTGCCGATCGAATCGAGCACCAGCCCGTAGGGGCGCTTCAGCGTCAGAACGATCTTGTTGGCGCCGTCCGCCTCGCATTTGTCGACGAGCGAGAACAGGCGCTGGCCCATGCCGTCGCGCTTCGACCAGCGGATCAGCGAGGCGGCGCAGTCGGCGCCCGTCACGGCCGTGTCGTCATGCCAGGAGAGGCCGTCGCGCAGCGTGAAGACATATTTCTGCTTGTCGGCCGAGACCTCGACATTGGAGACCATCTGCGGCTGCGCGGTGAGCTTGTCGTCGAGCGCCAGCAGCGTGTCGTAGATCATGTAGCCGTGGTTGCGGCTGATGTATCCGGTCGTGAAGATCGGATCGAGAACCTGGAGATTGGCGTGCGGCACCACGCGCAGCACGCCCTTGGCGGCCTTGGCGGGCGCGGGAGCAAGCGCGGCGGCGCCCGCGACGGCGGCGGCACCGGCAAGAAGTTCACGACGCGAAAGAGTCATTCGGTTGTTCCCCTATGCAGCTATTCGTTCAGCGTTCGGCCCGTCCGGCGCTCAGCCCGTGGCCGCTCGGTTGCATGGGCACGATCTTCGTCGCGTTTGCGCCCGCCATGCATCGGTCGAATTAGGGCCTCGCGGGCCAGCCTTGTCAAACGCCGCTACGCGCCTTTGACGGGCGCCTTCACGCGCGCGAAGGGCCGCCGCTTCTCCAGCGCCCGCGCGGCGCGCAGCACGAGCGCGTCGGCGCCGTGGCGGCCGACGAATTGCAGGCCGACCGGCAGACCGTCGGGCGAGAGCCCGGCCGGCACCGAGATCGCCGGATCGCCCGTGATGTTGAACGGGTAGGTGAAGGGCGTCCAGTTGGTCCAGGTCCGGCCGAAGCGCCCGTCGCCCGGCGTGTTGAGCCCGGATTCGAAGGCCGTGGTCGCAAGGCTCGGCGTGACGAGCAGGTGATAGCGCTCGAAGAAGGCCGCCATCCGGGCCGCGAGCGCGGCGCGCTGGTAGAGGAAGGCCTCCACGAAGGCCGCGGCGGAGATCTTCTCGCCCGCCTCGGCCTCGGCGATCAGGCCCGGGTCCATCCGGGCGCGCTCCTCGGCCGAATAGGGCCGCAGCGCCAGCGCGGCGCCGGAGCGCCAGAGCGTGTCGAGCGTCGCGATCGGATCGTCGAAGCCGGGATCGACCGCCTCGACGATGGCGCCGGCCTCGGTCAGGGCCGCGACCGCCTCCACCGCGACATCGGCGACCTCGCGATCGACACGGCCATAGCCGAGATCGGCCGACCAGGCGATGCGCAAGCCATCGATCCCGTCATCGAGCCCGCGCGACCAGTCCGCGCCCTCCGCGAGGACAGCCGTCACGTCGCGGCTGTCCGGGCGTGCCAGGACCTGGAGCATCAGCGCGCTGTCCGCCACCGTCCGCGTGATCGGCCCGAGATGTGCGAGGAAGCCCATCACCGAAATGGGATGGGCGGGCACGCGGCCGAAGGTGGGCTTCAGCCCGACGACGCCGCAGAAGGCGGCCGGCATGCGGATCGAGCCGGCGCCATCGGTGCCGAGATGCAGGGAGCCGAGATTGAGCGCGGCCGCCACCGCCGCGCCGGCCGAGGAGCCGCCCGGCGTGCGGCTGGTGTTCCAGGGGTTGCGCGTCTCGCCGCTCAGCGGGGAATCGCCAAGCCCCTTCCAGCCGTATTCCGGCAGCGTGGTCTTGCCGAGGACGACGCCGCCCTCCTCCTTCAGCCGCGCCGAGGCGGGCGCGTCCTGCGGCTCGATCGCGGCGCTGGAGACGGCCGAGCCACGCCGGCAGGGATGGCCCGCGAGCGCGATATTGTCCTTGATCGTCACCGGCACGCCGTCGATCACGCCTTTCGGCGCCCCCGCCATCCAACGCGCCTCCGACGCCCTGGCAGCGGCGAGCCCCCTCTCCTCGTCGACGATAAGGAAGGCGTTCACGGCCTCATGGGTGGCATGGATACGCGCGAACGTGTCCTTCGCGACCTCGAGCGGCGACAAGGTCTTGGCGCGGTAGGCGGCGAGGAGTTCGGTGGCGGAGAGATCGGCGATGTCGGTCATGGGCTTCACGCTGCGCTTTCGAAACCGGCCAGGGCTGCGGCGAGATTGTCGCCGAGCTGGTCGCAGAGATAGCCGCCCTCCTGGATGATGGCGGTCGGCAGGCCGAGGCGGGCGACCGCCGCGCCGATCCGGTGGAAGCCGGGCGTCGTCACCTTCAGGCCACCGAAGGGGTCGTGCTCGGAGGCATCGAGGCCGAGCGCCAGCACCAGCGCGCCGGGCGCGAAGGCGCGGATCGTCGCTAGGCCGATGTCGAGGGCCTTCAGGAAATCCTCGTCGCCGGTGCCGATCGGCAGCGGCAGGTTGAGGTTGCGCCCCTCCCCCGCCCCGCTGCCACGCTCATGCGCATGGCCGACGAAGAAGGGATAGAAGTGGTTCG
>JBDHTH010000012.1:0-16611 GCA_039808545.1 Phreatobacteraceae bacterium
GCCGGCATGGCGATCAAGGGCGAGCAGCTCCGCTTCCTGCTCGGCGTGCTGGTGATCTTCGTCGGCATCCGCTTCGCTTATACGCTGGTCGCGGCGCCGCCGGACCTGTTCTCGACCACCACCGTGGAGGTCCCGAAGTGATCCGCGCGGCCCTCGCCCTGCTGGCGCTGCTGGCCGGCGTGGCGGGCGCGGCGGCGGCCGACCGGCTGGTGATCGCGGTGTCGGCCGAGCGCGTGCAGATCACCTCGACCTATACGGGCGACGACATCGTCGTGTTCGGCACGATCGAGCGCGACGACCCCATGACGGCCGGCAAGCGCCCGGAGGACATCGTCGTCGTGGTGCGGGGCCCGCGCGGGCAATATGTGACGCGCCACAAGTCCCGCATCCTCGGCATCTGGGTGAACACGGATTCGCGCTACTTCGTCGACACCCCGTCGTATTTCGCGATCCACAGCAACCGGCCGGTCGACCAGATCGCCGATCTGGAGACCCGCCGGCTGCACCAGATCTCGTTCGACGGGCTCATCCTGAAGCGGCCGGGCGGGCGCGTCGAGGCGATGCTGCCCGATACCTTCGTCGCCTCCTTCATCCGCCTGAAGGTCGCCGAGAACTTCTATCAGGAGAAGCCGGAAGCCGTGACGTTGCCCTCGCCCAATCTCTTCCGGGCCTCGGTGAGCATCCCGGCCGAGGCGGCGGTCGGGGCCTACGGGGTCGATGTCTATCTGTTCTCGCGAGGCGTGCTGCTGGCGCAGCAATCGACGCATTTCGAAGTGACGAAGACCGGTTTCGAGCAGCTCACGGCCAGCGCCTCGCGCGACCGGCCGGCGCTCTACGGCTTCGTCGTGGTCTGCCTGGCGCTGATCACCGGCTGGCTCGCCTCGGTGATCTTCCGGCGCGACTGAGATTTTCGGTGACGGCGGCGCGGCAGACCGCGCCCTTTCGAGCAGGGCGCTCGAAGGGGCGAGGCGGGGCTCAAGCGTTCAGCGCGCTCTCGACGCTCGCGGCCATCGCCAGAAGGAGGCGGTCGGCGCCGCGCCGGCCGATCAGCATCAGGCCGACCGGCAGGCTGCCGGCCGGGACCCGCACGGGCAGCGACACCGAGGGCGTGTCGAGCAGGTTGCCGACGCGCGGGTTGCGCAGGACGAGACCGTTGGCGCGGTGGAAGCCCGCATCATCCGCGACGGAAGACAGCAGCGGCGCCTGGATCGGCGTGGTCGGCAGCACATAGACGGTGTCGTCCGCCATGCCGGCCGCGAAGGCGCGCACCGCCTCGGCGCGGCGCCGCTGCATGCGGACATAGTCGATGCCGAGGATCTTGGCGCCGGTCTCGATGCGGGTCCGCGTCTTCGGATCGACCTCCTCGAGGCTCGCGACGCCGAGATCCTTCAAGGTCGCGCCGAGCTCGATCGACGGGAAGCCGCCGATCCTGTCGATCTCGGCGAGGCGATCGAGGTCGGCATCGAGCGAGCCGTCCTCGACCTTCAGGCCGGCCTTGCGAAGCTGCTCCAGCGCTGCTTCGAACGCATCGGCGACAGCGGGCTCCACATCATCGAAGAGCCGGCCCCGCGCAACGATAAGGCGCGCCGGCGCGCGCGGTGCAAGCGGTGGTTCCCGGTCGCCGGACAGCACGGCGTCCGCGAGGACGCAATCCGCGATGCTGCGGGCGATCGGGCCGATCGTGTCGAGCGTGGTGGAAAGCGAGAAGGCGCCCTCGGTCGGCACGCGCCCGGCGGTCGGCTTGAAGCCGACCGCGCCGGACAGGGCGGAGGGGATGCGGATCGAGCCGCCCGTGTCGCTGCCGATCGCGATCTCGGCCATGCCGTCGACGACCGAGACGACGGCGCCCGAGGAGGAGCCGCCCGGCGCGCGGCTGCGATCGCGCGGATTGCCGGCGACCGGGTCATGCGGGTTGCTGCCGAGGGCCGAGAAGGCGAATTCGGTCATCTGCGTCTTGCCGATGATGACCGCGCCGGCCGCCCTGAGGCGCTGGACGACCACCGCGTCGGCCGCAGCCGCGGGCTGGCGGCGCAGCACGGCCGAGCCGGCGCGCGTCGGCTCGCCCGCTACGTCGAGGAGATCCTTGATCGAAACGATGCGGCCGTCCATCGGCCCGAGCGCGCGGCCGGCGGCGCGGCGCGCATCGGACGCCTCCGCCTCGCGCCGCGCCGAAGCCTCGTAGAGGGTCGTGAAGACCTTGCGGCCTTCGCGCTCGGGATCGCGGATGCGGGCGAGCGCATCGTCGAGACGCTTCGCGGCCGTGACATGGACGTGGTCGTTCATCTGATTGCCTTCTCTTCAAGCCAGGATTTGCGCGGGAACGAGCGGTTCAGGAAAGCGGACGGGCCAGGCCCGGACCGACCGCCGAGGCGAAGCGCAGCGCTTCCTCGGCGACGAGGGTCGCGACGCCTTCGGCGGCGTCGCTCGTGGGATCTTCGCGATAGCTGACGACGAGGTGCAGCGGCCCGAGATCCACGTCGCACGGGATCTTGGCCAGCGTTCCGGCCTCGAGCTCCCCATGGATCGCGGCGAGCGGCAGGGTGGCGATGCCGAAGCCGCCGCGCACGAGCCGGACGATGGCGGCGAGCGAGCCCACGCAGTGAACCGTCTTGGGCGTCGCGCCGGCCCGCCGGCAGGCATCGAGCAGGGCGCGGTGCGGCTGCGAGCCGCGCGTCATGGTCACGATCGGGCGCGAGACGAGGTCGCCGATCGAGAGCGGCGTCCTCTCCCGGCAATCCTCCGGCAGGCCGACCCAGCCCATCTGCATGGACCCGATCTCGCGATTGCTGATGCCGTCATGGAGCACCGGATCGGTCTGCACCGCGATGTCGAGCAGCCCGCGCCGGAGATCGTCGTGCAGCCTGAGCGTTGAATCGGCCGTGAGCTGCACCTCCAGCGCCGCGTGGCGCTCGTGCAGGGCCGACAGGAAGTCGGTGAGCCAGGTGTGCACCACCGTCTCGACGACGCCGATCCGGAGCACGCCCGTCAGCTCGCGGCTGGAATTCATGGCGGAGCGCATGTCGCGCCCGATATCGAGCATGCGCTCCGCATAGCCGAGCAGGAGGCGGCCCGAGGCCGTGAGCTGCAACTCGCGCGGATCGCGATTGAACAGCTTCTGCCCGAATTCGTCCTCCAGCGTCGCGATGCGGCTCGATATCGCGGCCTGGGTCAGGTTCAGCCGCTCGCCGGCCGCCCGGAAGCTGCCGAGCCGCACGACCCATACGAAGGCTTCCAGGAAGCGCAGATTCATGGCCGAAATCCCGTCCTGCGGCAGCATGGGCGCTTTCGCAGGCGAAGTGGAGAATAGCTGGATCATGGGGGGCGGCGACAGCTCGATGGATCGTTGTGAGGGATGCGCGCCGCCGTCCAGGAGGCAGGGCGGCGGCGCGCTCGGTATCGCCGATTTGCGAGGCGGGAACCGGCCGTGGCGCCGGCTCCCGGCCCGTCACGACACGACGGGAAGCACCTCGATGTCGTAGGCGTGGCGGAGCGTCCTGCCGAGCACCGGATCCTCGAGCTCCATCTCGAAGCGGGTGCCGGGCCGGATGCCGCCGATGGCGCCCGGCGTGCCGCAATACATCGCGGTGCCGGCCGGCAGCGTGTCGGCGCCGGTGTGCTTGCGGATCAGGTCGCGCGGCGTCCTGAGGCTCGAGACGGCGCTCTCCTGGTAGAGAACCCGCGTCCCGTCGATCGTCGCGAAGGACCTGAGGACGAGCTGGTCCCAATGGCCCTCGACCTCCTCGTAGCGCCAGAGCTGCCGGCCGACCGGCTTGCCGCAGAGCTGCTTGGAGAGCGCGATGCCGACCGCCTCGGCCTTGCGGTCCGTGTGGTCCGAGCCGATGCCGACCCAGAGACCGTCGGCGAGCGAGACGATCAGCGGCTCGACCTCGCCGGAGGAGTCCGGCCCGAGCACCACGAAGCGCTCGGACTGGGTCAGCGTGGCGGCCGAGACGCGGTAGTAGACCGGCGTCGTCGACGGGCGCGGGATGCCGAGCGCCGCAAGCTCCTCGATATGGTGCTCGATGGCGGCCGCATCGCGGCCAGCCCAGCCCGCGATGATCAGGTTGTCGATCTCGACCGAGATCCGGTCCTGCCCGCCCGCGGCGATACGTTCGAAAGTCAGCATGGTATCGGTTCCTTTGCCGAGAGGGGTCAGTGGCCAGCCGCCGTGGCGGCCTTGGCGGGAGCGGCCATCCGCCCGACGCTGAAGAGCAGGATCGCCGCCAGCAGCTCGAAGCCCGCCACCACGTAGAGGCCCGATGAGGAGGAGCCGGTGATCTGCGTCGACAGGCCGATCGTGTAGGGCGCGACGAAGCCCGCGAGATTGCCGATCGAGTTGATCACCGCGATGCCGCCCGCCGCCGCCGTGCCGGCGAGGAAGCTCTGCGGCATCGCCCAGAAGACCGGGAAGGCCGCGAGGATGCCGATCGCCGCGACCGTGAGGGCGACGAGCGCCGCCGTGGCGCTGCCGATCAGGGCGCCGGTCGCCGCGAGGCCGATGGCCGCGATCAGCGCCGCGATGCCGCAATGCAGGCGGACCTCGCCGGTCTTGTCCGAGTGCTTGCCGTTCCAGACCATGGCGATGGTGCCGGCCAGGAAGGGGATCGCAGCCACGAGACCGATGGTGAAGTTCCCCTGGATGCCGATCTCCTTGATGATAGAGGGCGTCCAGAAGGCGATGGTGGCGTTGCCGCTGACGATGCAGAAATAGAGCACCGTGCAGAGCCAGACCTTGGGATTGCCGAGCGCGGCCTTGAAGCTGTGCTCCTTGGCATGCGACTTCGCCTCGAACTCGAGACGGTTCGTCATGGCCTCGGCCATGGCCGGCGTGAGCCAGGAGGCGTTCTTCGGGCGGTCGGGCAGGAAGGCGAGGACCGCGAAGCCGGCGAGGACCGACGGAATGCCTTCGAGGATGAAGAGCCACTGCCAGTTGGCATGGCCGTAGACGCCGCCCATCGAGCTCATGATCCAGCCGGCGAGCGGGCCGCCGACGACGCCGGCGATGGCGAAGGAGGTCATGAACAGGCCGTTGATCTGCGAGCGCTTCTCGGCCGGGAACCAATAGGTCAGGTAGAGCACGACGCCCGGGAAGAAGCCCGCCTCGAACACGCCGAGCAGGAAGCGCAGCACGTAGAACTGCCACTCGGTGCTCACCCAGGCCATCAGGATCGAGGTGATGCCCCAGAGGATCGTGATGCGGGCGAGGGTGCGCTTGGCGCCGATGCGCACGAGAAGAAGGTTGCTCGGCACCTCGAAGAAGAAGTAGCCGATGAAGAAGATGCCGGCCCCGAGGCCGTAGACCGCCTCGCTGAACTTCAGGTCCGACAGCATCGACAGCTTGGCGAAGCCGACATTCACCCGGTCGATCCAGGCGAGAATGAAAAGGAAGACCAGGAAGGGAATGAGCCGCAAGGCGGCGCGCCGATAGCCTTCCTGCAAGAGTGTGTTGTCCCCGGACGTCTCGCTTGTCATTTGCACTTTCTCCCTGAGGCGCGCGGCATCATTCGCTCCCCAGAGCGTTGTCCGGCACGCAAGTTTCCTGATGGGGGCGGGCGATGCTGCCGTAGCGTCCCCGGCTCTTGAATACCGCTTTGCGGCTCGATCACCGAACGGATTAATTCGATCGCGTCCGACAAGTTTTCCTTGTCGGGCAGGGCAGGGAGGCTTTGTTCAAGCGCCGCGGGGGAAGCGGAGTGGGCGGCGGGCCTGCCGGGCGAAATTCGGCGGTTATGAAAGGCGCTGCCGGTCGATGCGCCCTTGCGGCGCGCCGGCCCAAGCGCGGTCGGCGCTTACGGGTCGAGTTCCGTATCCCAGTAGAGATAGTCGACCCAGCTTTCATGCAGGTAGTTGGGCGGGAACATCCGCCCGTTGCGGTGCAGGTCGTTGACGCTCGGCTCGTAGGGCATGCGGTGCGGCCACATCGCGGCCTGGCCCGGCGTCCGGCCGCCCTTCCTCAGGTTGCAGCGCGAGCAGGCCGTGATGACGTTCTCCCAGGTCGTCTGCCCGCCGAGGCAGCGCGGGATCAGGTGATCGAAGGTCAGGTCCTCGTCGGCCGAGCAGTACTGGCAGGCGAAATGATCGCGCAGGAACACGTTGAACCGCGTGAAGGCGGGATGCCGGGCCGGCTTCACATAGGTCTTGAGCGAGACGACGCTCGGCAGCAGCAGCTCGAATTTCGGGCTGCGCACCGCCTTGTCGTAGAGCTGCACGATGTTGACGCGATCGAGGCACACCGCCTTGATCGTATCCTGCCAGGACCACAGCGACAGCGGGTAGTAGCTCAGCGGCCGATAATCCGCGTTGAGCACCAATGCGGGCCAGGCCCCGTCCGAAACCCCGACTGTCACACGATTGACCTCCGTGGCGCTTTCAGATGCGATAGTCTACGGCCAAGATGACCGTGTTGTGAAGCCGGGCGCCGATTCCAGCGTTGGACACGGCTTTGGCCCTTCGGACGATTCCGCTCGGAGGGAGCCGCTCTACAGGCCGAAATGGCGGCGGAACTCCTCGCTGACGGTCAGCCAGTAGGACATCGAGCGCCTGAGCGCCGTGCGCGTGATGCCGCCATCCGCGAAGACGCCGAAATTGACGCAGAGCTGGGCCGGCTGCTCGACCAGCCAGGCGCGCCCGAACACGTAGCGGGCGTTGAAGGCGTTGACCTGGACGACCTCGGGCAGCTTCTTGCCCGGCAGGTCCGCCGCGTTCCAGCACGAGATGATCTGCGCATGCGGGCAGGTCGCGGCCTCGCCCTCGCCGCTGCAGTTCAGGAGCTGGAACCAGAACGGCACGCCGTTGGCGCCGATCGTCTGGAAGCCCGGCACCGTGCCCTCGCTGCCGAAGCGGTTCTCGGCCAGCACCTTCATGCCGAAGCCTTCGATGAGATCGCGCGCCGCCGCGATCGTCAGCAGCCCGCCGAGCTCGACCGGCGGCGCCTCGGTCCGCGCCGGGCCGGCCGGCTTCGGATCGCCGCGCGGCGCGACCGTCTGCTGCGGCGGCGCCGTCTGGACCGGCGCGTCGGGCGGGCGGTCCGCGTCCTTGGCCGGGGCCGCGTCCTTGGGGACCGGGGCCGCGTCGGACGGCGCAGCGGGCGCGGGCGAGGGCGCCGGCGTCTGCGCCGGCGCGACGCCGGCCGCCATCGCGAGGATGGCGGCGAGGGCCAGCATCGGGATCGGCCGCTTGAGCATCCGCGCCTCCCAGGTCATCGGGCTGATTCGCTCCGAAGCCTACGACAGCGCGCCGCCCGGCGCGACCTTGCGGCCGCCGTCACTCCAACACCGCCTCGCTGCGCATGATCGGCTGCCGCCAGTCGCGCAGCGAGGCCCAGAGCCTGCGGTCGAGCCGGAAGCGGTCGATGCAGACCATGCCGGAGAGGAGGGTCGGCGCGAGGCCGCTGCCCTCGAGCTGGAAGCCGCAGCGTTCCAGCACGCGGCGCGAGCCGATATTGCCGACCCGGCACACCGCCTCCACGCGCGCCGCGGCAAGCCCCGCGAAGGCGAAGTCGATGATCGCCTGCGCGGCCTCGGTGGCGAGGCCCTCGCCCTGCCGGGCCGCCGCCACCCAGTAGCCGAGCGCATAGGTGTGGGCGACGCGCTCGATCAGCTCGACGCCGCCGACAAGCGCCCCGGTCTTCGTCTCGGCGAGCAGGAACGAGAAGGGCGAATCCTCGGCCGATGCCGCGATGAAATCGCGCGCATGCGTCTCGGTATAGGGATGGGGGAGCCGCGACAGCATCTCGGCGATGCGGCGGTCGTTCAGCGCCGCGATCAGCGCCGCCTGATCCTCGGCCACCGGCCGGCGGATCGTCAGGCGTCTCGTCTCGAGGCGGATCGGCTCTGCTCTAGCGGTGTCGAAGGCCATGGCGGGCGCTCCAAAGAGAAGGGGGAGGCCGGTTTCCCGCCTCCCCCGATCTCGGATCCCACCTTGGGTGGCGTTCCGCCGGGTTCTGCGAGGAACCGGCGGAAGCGAGGCTGCATCTACTCGGCAGCCTCCGCCGGGAGGATCGAAACGTAAGCTCGGCCGTTCGCTTTGGTTGCGAAGGCGACCGTACCGTCTACGAGCGCGAAGAGGGTATGGTCCGAGCCCATGCCGACATTGCGGCCGGCATGCCATTTGGTGCCGCGTTGGCGGACGATGATGTTGCCGGCGATGGCGTTCTCGCCGCCGAACTTCTTCACGCCGAGACGGCGTCCGGCCGAATCGCGGCCGTTGCGGGACGAACCACCAGCTTTTTTGTGAGCCATGACAGGCCTCCTACGAAATCGATGCGTAACCTATGTGACGGGAACGGAGCGTCGGTCCGACGCCTCACGCCTCGTCCTTGGCGGCCTTTTCCTGGTCGACCTTGGCGCGCGGCGGCTTGCCGGCCAACAGCTCCTTGGCCTGCTCGACCCATTCCTCGCGGGTCGCGCGGCCACGCAGCGCCAGTTCCTCATCGTAGCGCGCGAGATCCGCCTCGGTCCAGGCCGCGATCTGCTTCCAGGTCGTGACGCCGGCCGCGACGAGCTTCTTCTTCAGCGTCGGGCCGATGCCGGCGATCAGCTCGATATCCTCGGACGGATCGACGGCGGGCGCCTTCGGCGCGGGCTTGGTCTCAGCCTTCTTGGCCGGGGCCTTTTTGCCGTCCGTCAGGATGTCGGTGATCTTCAGCACGGTGAGCTCGGCGCGGAAGCCGCGCTTGCGCTTGGAATTCTGCCGGCGGCGCTTCTTGAACGCGATGACCTTGTCGCCGCGCGACTGCTCGAGGATCTCGGCCGCGATCGCGGCGCCCTCGACGAAGGGCGCGCCGAATTTCGGGGCGTCGCCGCCGATCATCAGCACGTTCTGAAGGGTGACGGACTGGCCGACATCGCCCGCCAGGCGATCGACCGTCAGCTTGTCGCCGGCGGCGACGCGGTACTGCTTACCGCCGGTCTTGACGACTGCGAACATCTTGCTCTCCGTGTTCGTGCCGGCCTCGAAGGGCCGGCTTCTTGCAGCCTGCTACAATTGAGGCGCGCGCCGGTCCCGTCGCGGGAAATTCCCGCCGTGAGGACGATGCGCCGGCCCCGGTGAACGCCGACCAGCCCTCGTTTGCGAGACGCCATCAGGCGTCGATCGCGAAAGTCCGGGCCGACACGACGAAAGCGCGGCCGAAAGGAAGGCCGCGCCAAGGCTGCGGCTTATGGGGCAGAACGCCCGCCCGGTCAAGCGTTTTGCCGCCTGCGCCCATCCCGCGCCGCGCGGATCGCCCCATCCGTCCTCTGCCGGCCTTGCGCGTTCCGGCGACATTCCGCGCATTCGCCCCTTGCGCCGAGCCACCGGCTTTGCCATACACCGGGCCGCTCCCTCCGGAGAGGTGGCTGAGTGGTTGAAAGCACCGCACTCGAAATGCGGCATACGGGCAACCGTATCGGGGGTTCGAATCCCTCCCTCTCCGCCATCCTTAGTTTGTGCGCTGCCGCCACACTAACGCCGCGAGCGCAACTGCGGGACCATCCTTGTGGATGTGAGCATAGCGGCTCAGAACGAATACGTCTTCGAGCCCATGGCCGATCCGTTTCGACGCAAGCCGGTTGCCGTCAACGGCTAGGCGCCCGTCCTTGCCGAAAGAGGCAAGATCGGCTTGATTAGCTGATCGGAGCAGGGAATGCGCGGTGCAAGACGGGAGAGAGGTCTTGCCAATTCGCCTTGGTCGAAAATACCAGCATCTGACCCATGGCTGGGGCTGTGCCTGTCACAGCCCGCAAGCGCTGCAATTGCTCGCGCGCGTCGACAAGGGGCTGTCGCGCCGTGCCGTTCTGAAAGGGGTCGCGGCGAGCCTTGCGGCTCCGGCTCTGGGCCTCGTCAGCCCCGCCTTCGCGCAAGCTCCGGCGAGGCCGGTCCTCTTCAGGAACCTGCGCATCTTCGACGGGACGAACGGCAAGCTGGTCGAAGGGCGCGGCGTTCTGGTCGAGGGCAGCCTCATCAAGGCGCTGGTCGGGGCGGCGGACGCGGTCGCCGATGCCGATGTCGTCGATTGCGGCGGGCGGACGCTGATGCCCGGCATGATCGACGCGCATTGGCATTCGATCCTGGCCGGCATTTCGCAGGTCGCCGCGATGACCGCGGATATTCCCTATGTCCATCTCGTCGCGGCGCAGGAGGCCGAGCGCACCGTGCTCCGCGGCTTCACGACGGTCCGGGACGCCGGCGGTCCGGCCTTCGCCTTGAAGCGCGCGATCGACGAAGGGCGCATCGCGGGGCCGCGCATCTATCCTTCGGGCGCCATGATCTCGCAGACCTCCGGACATGGCGACTTTCGCATGCGCACGGATCTGCCGCGAACGGCGCAAAGCGATCTCAGCGTCGCCGAACAAGCGGGCATCTCGGCGATCGCCGATGGGGAGGCGGAGGTGCTGCGCCGGGTGCGCGAGCAGCTCATGCTCGGCGCCAGCCAGATCAAGATCATGGGCGGCGGCGGCGTTTCGTCCGCCTTTGATCCGATTGACGTGCTGCAATATTCGGAAGCCGAGATGGTCGCCGCAGTCTCCGCGGCATCGGATTGGGGAACTTACGTCTGTATCCATGCCTACACGTCCGCAGCCGTTCAGCGCGCGCTGAAATGCGGCGTGAAATCGATTGAGCACGGCCAGCTCGTCGACGAGGACACCGCCAAACGCATCGCGGATTCGGGCGCCTGGTGGAGCCTCCAGCCGTTTCTGGGGGACGAGGACGCCAATGAAAAACCAACGCCGGAGGGGCGCGCAAAACAGCAAGCGGTAGCCGAAGGTACCGTTCAGGCGGTGGAATGGAGCCGCAAATACAAAGTCAAAGTGGCGCTTGGCACCGACATATTGTTCAGCCCGACCGGCACGGCGACACAAGGCAAGCAACTCGCCAAATTCGCTCGCTGGTACGATAATGCGGAGGTGCTGCGGTTTCTGACCAGCGGCAACGCCGACCTCGTGGGCCTGTCGGGCCCGCGCAATCCCTATCCGGCAAAGCTCGGGCGCATCGAGGCCGGCGCCTATGCGGATATTCTCGTGGTCGACGGCAATCCGCTCGACGATATTTCGCTGATCGCCGATCCGGGCAAGACCATGAAGCTCATCATGAAGAATGGGCGCATCCACAAGAACACGCTCGCGGCCTGACGGGGAGCGCTGCATGAACCGATACGCCGTCGCGATTGCTCTATCGCTATGCGGCGCGCCGACCGCCTTTGCGGCGGACGCCGTCCTGGGCCTGCCGCAAGAGCCGGTGCCGGACCTCGTGGAGCGCCCGAGCTGGGCCTTGCAGGTCACGCCCTATATGTGGGCGGCCGGCCTCGAGGCACGCATTTCCCCCTTTCGAAGCGGCCCGACGATGAGCGTCGAGAAGTCGTTTTCGGATGTGCTGGACGACCTCAACTTCGGCGGTTTCATCAACATCTGGGGGCGTTACGGCCGCTTCGTCGTCTCGGGCGACATCATGTATGTCGACACGACCGACAGCCATGCGACCGGGCCGCTGCCGGCGTTCCAGATTCCCGGCCTAGGCGTCGTCATACCACCGGGCGCCAGCGTCGATGCGAAGGTCGACACGAAGCAGTTCACCGCGACATTGATGGGCGGCTATCGCGTGATCGACACGCCGCAATTCACGCTCGACGCCCTTGGCGGGGCGCGCTTCTGGCATATCTCGAACGATGTGAGCGTCACCGCGAGCCATCCCGCCATCGGAAGCCGCTTCGCCAGACATGGCGAAAGCTTCGGCTGGGTGGACCCGCTGATCGGCCTGCGGGCATTCCTCCCCCTGACCGAAAAGCTTTCGCTGCAGGCTCAGGCCGATATCGGCGGATTCGGCGCGGGCGCAGACCTCACCTGGTCGGCGATGGTGACCGTCAACTACGTCTTCACCAACACCTTTTCGGCGTCGGTCGGGTACAAGGTGCTCGACGTCGACTACAATCACGGCGGCCATGTCTTTGACGCGCGGCTGAGCGGCCCGGTCCTGGGCATCACCTATCGGTTCTGACCGGCGGGTCTGTCGAACGCCGTTGGAAGGTCGCGTGTGCCGTCAGGATCGCGCAGGGTGTCGCCCGAGATGGCGCGCAGGATGCTTTCCGCCTCGCGCGTCAGGCGCTTGCGGTCGCTGCCCGCCTCGAAGACGAGCGGCGGCCCGTAGGTCACGATCACGTCGATCGGCGCGCCCGCGACGACTTGCCTCAGATGCGGGACGAGGTCGAGATCGCCGTACCAGGCGGCGCGCGCCCGCATCTGCCGGCCCATCGGCAGGCCGCCATAACGCACATAGACGATCGAGACCGGCTGCACCGTCACGCGCCGATGCCCGCCATTGGCGATCGCGTCGCGCGCCGCCCCGACCAGCGCGGACCGGAACGGCAGCAGGCGGTTGCCGTCGTTCGACGTGCCCTCGGCGAACAGCACCACGGGATCGCCCTCCGCCAGCGTCTCGGCCATGGCCCTGGCGGCATCGCCGGTCGCCTGCCGGCGCTCGCGCTCCACGAAGATCGAGCGCTGCGCCTTGGCGAGCCAGCCGAACAGCGGCCAGCCGGCGATCTCGGATTTGGCGACGAAGCACAGCGGCTGGCGCGAGCCGAGCACCGGAATGTCGAGCCAGGAGCTGTGGTTGGCGATGATCAGCATCGGCTGGTCGGAAAGGCGCGTGCCGCGCTCGATCCCCCGGAGCCGCAGCATCCGGCAACCGAGCCGATGGAAGACGATGGGGATCTTCCGCCGCCAGGGGAGCCGCAGCCGCAGCGCGACGGCCTGGAGCGGCCCGAGCACCAGCAGCGAGCCCGCTATGCCGCTAATCGCCAGGGTCGCGCGCAACCTCGACAGCATAGCTAGGACTTGTCAGTCTCGTCGAGCGGGATCGCGTAGAGCTCGAGCCGGTGATCGACCAGCCTCAAGCCGTGGCGGCGCGCGATCTCGGTCTGGAGCCGCTCGATCTCCTCGGAGCGGAACTCGATCACGGCGCCGGTCCGAAGGTTGATCAGATGATCGTGATGGGTCTCGGGCGCCTGCTCGTAGCGCGAGCGGCCGTCGCCGAATTCGTGCCGCTCGATGATGCCGGCATCCTCCAGCAGGCGCACCGTGCGGTAGACGGTCGAGATCGAGATATTGGCGTCGACCGCCACGGCGCGGCGGTGCAGCTCCTCGACGTCCGGATGGTCGCCGCTTTGCTCCAGCACCTCGGCGATGACGCGGCGCTGGCCGGTCATCCGCATCCCCTTGGCGATGCATTGGGCCTCGATCGTGCCTTTGGTCGGCTTTTTCGTCCCGCGCGCCATGGAGCCTCCTTGCGGGACCTTTAGCGCGCAGGGGCAGGAGAGACAATCGCCGACCCTATAGGTCCCGCCGCATCACCAGCGCGTCGGCCTTGCGCTCGGCGGTCTGATAATAGGCGCGGCGGCGGCCGACCTCGGCGAAGCCGTAGCGCCGATAGAGCGCGATGGCGGGCGCGTTGCCGGCTTCCACCTCCAGGAACACCCGCCGTGCGCCGCGCGCCGCGAGCTTCGCGAGCGTCGCGGCGAGGAGCTGCCCGCCGATCCCGCCGCCGCGCACGCGCGCGCTGACCGCGATCGAGAGGATCTCGGCCTCGTCGCCCGCGAGCCGGGCGATCGAGAAGCCGACCAGCAGCCCGCGCCCGCCATCGGCGCGCGCCACCTCGGCGACGATCGCCGGATCGGCCAGCATCCCGTCGATCTCGGCGACGGTCCAGCCACGATGGAAAGCGCCCGCATGGATGGCCGCGATCAGCCCGGAATCACCGTGGCGCGCCCCGTCGAGAGCGGCCGGGCGCGCGCGGAAATGATCGAAGAAAGACACGCCCATAGGGTTCTCCGACCCTGCAGATAATTGCGTCCGACGCGAATCCTACCCGAAATCAGTATGAATCGATTAAAGCTGCGGCTCGCGCGCGATGCGGGCGCCGTCCTGCGGCTTGGTATCGGGCGCCTTCAGGTAGAAGGGGCGCGCGGGCGACTCCTCCGGATCCGCGACGACCGCCAGCCGCGCCACCCAGCCGATATCGACGATGGCGGTCTCCAGCACCTGGCGCGGCGGCGGCTCGCCGGCCGGCCAGCGGGCCATGACGTCGCGGGCGCCGGTGCCGATCAGCGTCACCGGGCCGAGCGCCGCGGCGCGCGCCGCCTCGCTCGCCGAGCAGAAGCGCGGCTGCACCAGCACCATGCCGGTCTCGGCGACGACGAAGAGATAGACGTTGTCGTTGCGCGCATGGATCGCGGCCGCGACCGCCGTCGCCTCGCCCGCTGCCAGGATCGGCGCCGCGAAGGCCGACAGCGTCGAGATGCCGACGGCCGTCGCGCCGGTCGCCAGCGCGAAGCCGCGCGCCGCCGCGATCGCGACCCTGAGGCCCGTGAAGCTGCCCGGCCCGGTCGTCACCGCGATGCGGCCGATATCGGCCATGCGAAGGCCGGCATCCGCCAGCGTCTCGTCGACCAGGGGAATGAGCGCCTCGGCCTGGCCGCGCGTCATCGGGGCGCTGCGGGCCGCGCGCATGACATCGCGCCCGGCGTCGTAGACGGCCGCCTGGGCGGCGTCGAGCGCCGAGTCGAGCGCGAGAACCAGCATCCTGACGGAAAGCTCAGATCTGCTGGACTTCGGCCACGTCCGGCACGAAGTGGCGCAAGAGGTTCTGGATGCCGTGCTTCAGCGTCGCGGTCGAGGAGGGGCAGCCCGAGCAGGCGCCCTTCATGGCGAGATAGACGACGCCGTCCTTGTAGCCGCGGAACGTGATGTCGCCGCCGTCGCCCGCCACGGCCGGGCGCACGCGCGTCTCGATCAGCTCCTTGATCGTGTCGACGGTCTCGCGGTCCTTCTCGTCGAAGAACTCCTCGCCGCTCTCGTCGTCCGCCGCCGCGTCCTCCGCGATCAGCGGCGCGCCCGACATGAAATGCTCCATGATGGCGCCGAGGATGGCGGGCTTCAGGTGCTGCCACTCGCCGGCCGACTTGGTGACGGTCACGAAATCGGCGCCGAAGAACACGCCCGTCACGCCGTCGATCGCGAACAGCGCCTGGGCGAGCGGGGAGCGCGCCGCGCCGGCCGGGTCGCGGATGTCGAGCGTGCCCTCGGCCAGAACGGTCCGGCCGGGCAGGAACTTCAAGGTGGCCGGGTTGGGCGTCGCCTCGGTCTGGATGAACATCGCGGAAACCTCGCAGATCTACGGGGGCGGATCGGTAGCGCCACGGATTGCGGCGAACGCCCCGGTGCGGAACAACCATGTCGGCATGAGATATAGGCGCCGCGGCGGTTGCGCGGAAGGGCCGCAAATGCATGAAGGGAGCTATGGATGCGACGGATTGGCGGTTTTGCGGGCTCGCTCGCGCTGGCGATCGGGCTGATTGCGACGGCGGGCGGCGCCCCGGGGCGCGCCCAGACGCCGCCGACCGAGGCCGAGGCGGTGCAATATCCGGGGCTGCATCGCGCCGCCTGGACCGGCGATGTCGCGGCGATCGAGCGCCTGCTCGCCTCCAGGGCCAACCCGAACGAGCGCGATGCGGCGGGCCGCACGCCGGCCCATGTCGCGACTTTCGCGAAGCAGCGCGCGGCGCTCGAGGCCCTGATCAAGGGCGGCGCCGATCCGAATGCGCTCGAGAACCGCAAATACGACATCGTGACGATCGCGGCCGTTGCGGACGATGTCGAGACCCTGAGGCTGGCGCTCTCGCTCGGCGCTTCGGCCAAGCTCGTCACCAGCCCCTATGACGGCACCGCGCTGATCGCCGCCGCCCATCTCGGCCATGACGAGGTGGTGCGCGTGCTGATAAAGGCCGGTGCGCCGCTCGACCATGTCAACAATCTCGGCTGGACGGCGCTGATCGAATCGATCGTGCTCGGCAATGGCGGCAAGCGCCATGTCGCGACGCTGAAGGCGCTGGTGGAGGCCGGTGCCCGGCTCGACCTCGCGGACCGCTCCGGCGCGACGCCGCTCGCCCTTGCCCGCCAGCGCGGCTTCAAGGAGATGGTGGCGATCCTGGAGAAGGCGGGGGCGAAGTAGTCGGGTTCCGGTTGCGGTCGCGGCTCATCCCGCCCGCTGCGCCGGCAGGCCCTGCACCGTCTCGTAGAACACCCGCGCCGCGACGCCGATATCCTCCGGCGAGGCGTATTCGGCCGGGTTGTGGCTGATGCCCTTGGCGCAGCGCACGAACAGCATGGCGAGCGGCGCGACGTCGCGGAACGACATGGCGTCGTGGCCGGCGCCGCTCGTCAGTTCGCGCGGCGCGATGCCCTCTTGCGCGATGGCGGCCGAGAGCGCGCCGACGAGGGCGCCGTCGCTGGCGGCGGCAGGGGCGTCGTAGATCATGTCGATCGCGACCGCGATGTTTCGGCGCTGGGCGATCTCGCCCAGCAGCTCGCGGATATCGGCGACCGCCGCGTGGCGCGCGTCGTCATCGCTGGAGCGCATGTCGAGCGTGAAGCTGACCCGGCCCGGCACGACGTTCACGGCGCCGCCCGGAATGTCGAGCTGGCCGACGGTCGCCACGAGGCCTTTCTGCGAGCGGGCGAAATCCTCGATCATCAGCACCATCTCGGCGGCGGCCGTCAGCGCGTCGCGGCGCAGCGGCATCGGCACCGTGCCGGCATGGCCGGCCTCGCCCGTCACCTCGATGCGGCCGCGGCTCAC
>JBDHTH010000013.1:0-16313 GCA_039808545.1 Phreatobacteraceae bacterium
CCGATCGCGAGGAGCGTGAGGAGGCCGGCGGCGAGAAGGCGCATGATGGGCTCGCGGGATCGCAGAAACGGGGCGCGGCGCGATGGCCGCGGTCAGGCTGGACCGGACCCTTAAGGTCCGGGCATGACCGACATATGACACGGCGCCGCCGCGCCGTCACCCGCGCAGGAGATAGCGGACCGCGAGTGCGATCCCGGCCGGCACCGCGAAGACGACGAGCAGGATCGGAAATTCCTGCGCAACCGTATAGCCGGCGCGCGTCACGCCGACCCAGAGATTGATCACCGCGATGATCAGCCAGATGGGGATGAAGATCAGCGCCGCCAGGGGCAGCGGCGCGAAGCCGCCGAATTTGGCAAGGGCAAGCATCGCCGCGAGCAGCACCAGCCCGCCCGCGATGACCATGACAGTGTGCATCGGCGCCTCCGCGATCGTGACGCGCCATCAAATCGCGATTCCGGCGGACGCGTAAAGCCGTTCGGGCCTGCAAAGCCGGCCTGCGGGCGTCGTGCAAAGAAAAAGGGCCGGCGAGTGCCGGCCCTTTCCCAGATCCGAGGATCTTAAGATCAGAAGCGGTAGTTGACGCCCAGCTTGAGAGTGTGGGTGCCCGGCAGCCGCTGCGTGAAGTTGTACTGATTCAGGCCCGGATCGTAAGCGTCGATGCCGATCGTCTTGCGGGTGTGGAAATAGAGATACTCACCCTTGACCGTCCAGTTCGGCGCGAAGGCGTACTCGATACCGGCGCCGAGCGCCCAGGTCCACTCCTTGCCCTCGCCGTCGCCGGCAACCGTGGCGCCGACAACGTCGATGATGCTGCCGATCGGCTTGTCCGTATAGGCGATACCGCCCTTCACGTAGAAGAGGGTGCGATCGACCGCGTAACCGGCGCGAGCCGCCAGAAGCGCGTACCACTGCGAGCCTTCCGTGAAGGAAATGGTGTCGTTCAGGCCCGGGGGCGGGTTCAGAACGCCATTGCCGCGACGGTTCAGCGAGCCGATTTCGAGCTCAAGACCCCAGACGAAGGGCGACCCCGAAGCCTGCCAGTTGTAGCCGAGCTGACCACCGAAGATGAACTTGTTCTCGAGGTCGTAGGTCGTGGTCTGACCGACCGCATTCCAAACGTTCGGCGCCCCGACTTCGGTGGCACGAACGTCGCCGCCGAAGGCGCCGCCGACGAAGCCGCCGACATAGAAGCCGGTCCAGTTGTAATAGGCGACCGGAACCGCGACGACCGGGGCCGGATAAGCGCGCGGCAGATCAGCCGCGGCAGCCGGAGCCGCCAGCGCAGTGCCGGCGAGCAGAGCGGCGAGAAGAGTCTTTTTCATATCAATCAGTCCCCAGAAGGCAAAGTGAATTGGTGAGGCGAACATGCACGCCCTTGTGGGGTGCTGCAAGTGCAAAAAAGCCACACCCGCGGGTTGCTGAGCCCGAGGCGGCCCGGAATTGCTCCGATCGCCGCGCTATGGTGAATGATCGCTTAACGAAATCGGGCTGTAAACCGCAAATCCCCACCTTTTGGGCGGGTTGGACCGCCGCCTCGCGGGATTCGCGGTGACGGCGGCCTGCCCGTCAAGGTGCTTTGCTCGCGCCCGTCAAGCCCCTTGACGCGGGACGCCGACAGGAGGATCGTTGCGCCATTCCGAGGGGAGCCCCGCTAGGGGGCTGAGAGTCCGCCCGCCGCCTTCGCCGTTTCGACGGCAGCGCGCAACGCGGTGACCCTTCTAACCTGATCCGGGTCATGCCGGCGGAGGAACGGAAACTGCGCATGCGCCGCGCGTCTCCCCCTATCGGGTCCCTCTTTGACGGGGCCGCATCGATCGAACGAGACGTTCTCGCTGCCGCGGGCTTCATCCAATGCGCCCGGATCTTGCTGCCCGAGGGAGCGAGATCTGATGAATATTCACGACAAGACGGCCCGGAAGGCTAAGACCGCCGCGCCGAGCGCGGTCACGACCGGCCCGATCACCGGCTCCGCGAAGGTCTTCGCGAGCCCCGAGGGCCGTCCGGACATCCGCGTGCCGTTCCGCGAGATCGCGCTCGACCCGTCGAGCGGCGAGCCGCCGTTCCGCGTCTACGACACCTCCGGCCCCTATACGGATGCGGCGGTCGCGATCGATCTCGACCGCGGCGCACCGATGGTTCGCGCCCCCTGGATCGACCGGCGCGGCTTCGAAGAGGTCGCGGCCCGCGCCGTCAAGGCGGAGGACAATGGCCATGTCGAGCCGGATCGCCTCGTCGCGCCATGCCCGGCGGAGCGCCCCGTTCTGCGCGGCCGCGAGGGCCAGCGTGTCACGCAATACGAGTTCGCGCGGGCCGGCATCGTCACGGACGAGATGACTTACGTCGCGCATCGCGAGAATCTCGGCCGTGCTGCGCTGCGGGAGGACGACCTTGCCCGCCGGGCCGACGGCGAGGATTTCGGCGCCGCCATCCCGCCCTTCGTGACGCCGGAATTCGTGCGCGCCGAGATCGCGGCCGGGCGCGCCATCATTCCGGCCAACATCAACCACCCCGAGATCGAGCCGATGATCATCGGCCGCAACTTCCTGGTGAAGATCAACGCCAATATCGGCAACTCGGCCGTCACCTCCTCGGCGGCCGAGGAGGTCGAGAAGATGGTCTGGGCGATCCGCTGGGGCGCCGACACCGTCATGGATCTCTCCACGGGCCGCAACATCCACAATATCCGCTCCTGGATCATGCGCAACGCGCCGGTTCCGATCGGCACCGTGCCGATCTACCAGGCGCTGGAGAAGGTCGGCGGCGATGCCGCGAAGCTCGACTGGGAGGTGTTCAAGGACACGCTGATCGAGCAGGCCGAGCAGGGCGTGGACTATTTCACCATCCATGCGGGCGTGCGCCTCGCGCATGTGCCGCTGACGGCCGACCGCGTGACCGGCATCGTCTCGCGCGGCGGCTCGATCATGGCGCGCTGGTGCCTGTCGCATCACCGCGAGAGCTTCCTCTACGAGCGCTTCGGCGAGATCTGCGACATCATGCGCCGCCACGACGTCTCCTTCTCGCTCGGCGACGGGCTGCGTCCCGGCTCGATCGCGGACGCCAACGACGCGGCCCAGTTCGCCGAGCTCGAGACGCTCGGCGAGCTCACGAAGATCGCCTGGGCCAAGGGCTGCCAGGTGATGATCGAGGGGCCGGGCCATGTCGCGATGCACAAGATCAAGACGAACATGGACAAGCAGCTCGCCACCTGCGGCGAGGCCCCGTTCTACACGCTCGGACCGCTGACGACCGACATCGCGCCGGGCTACGACCACATCACCTCGGCGATCGGCGCCGCGATGATCGGCTGGTTCGGCACCGCGATGCTCTGCTACGTCACGCCCAAGGAGCATCTCGGCCTGCCGAACCGCGACGACGTGAAGACCGGGGTCATCACCTACCGGATCGCCGCCCACGCGGCCGACCTCGCCAAGGGCCACCCCTCGGCGAAGCTGCGCGACGATGCGCTTTCGCGCGCCAGGTTCGATTTCCGCTGGCGCGACCAGTTCAACCTGTCGCTCGATCCCGACACGGCGCAGAGCTTCCACGACGAGACCCTGCCGAAGGAGGCGCACAAGGTCGCGCATTTCTGCTCGATGTGCGGGCCGAAATTCTGCTCCATGAAGATCTCGCAGGATCTCAGGGCCGAGGCCGCCGCGATGTCGGGCATGGCCGACAAGGCGCGCGAGTTCAACGCGCGCGGCGGCGAGATCTACGTTGCGGCGGAGTGACTTTCACCGGGGGGAGTGCGATTAGAATCGCGCATTCCTCTCCTTGCGGCGGACCCACATGACCAAATCATCGGCGATCACCAGCATGAGCGTCCGGGCGGCGGCGGCCGGCATCCTGGAGCGCATCCGCACGGATCGGCCGCGCGTTCACTGCATCACCAACACGGTGGCGCAGAACTTCACGGCCAATATCCTGCTGGCGCTCGATGCCCGGCCCTCGATGACGGTCGATCCCGACGAGATCGAGGCCTTCGTCGAGAAGAGCGACGCGGTCGTCGTCAATATCGGCACGATCGACGCGCAGCGCCGGCAGGCGATCGAGCGCGTCATGCCGGTCTGCAAGCGCCGCGCGCTGCCCTGGGTGCTCGATCCGGTGCTGGTCGAGATGGTGCCGGCCCGGCTCGACCTCGCCCTCAAGCTCGCCGCGATGCGGCCGACCGTCCTGCGCGCCAATCGCGACGAGGCCACGGTGCTGATCGGCGGCGATCCGACGGTCGAGCTGATGACCGCCTTCGCGGCCCGCCACCAGACGATCGTCGCGATGTCGGGACGCACCGATATCGTCACGGATGCAAGCCGCGTGACCCGCGTCCTCAACGGCCATCCGCTGCTGCGCCTCGTGACGGCGAGCGGCTGCGCGCTGTCGGCCGTGATCGCGGCGAGCCTCAGCACCAAGCTCGACCCGATGCTGGCCACCACGGCGGCGCTCGCCATCTTCGGCGCTGCCGCCGAGCAGGCCGCCGAGGGCGCCGAGGGGCCGGGCTCCTTCGCGGTCCGCCTGATCGATCGCCTGGCGGCGATCACCCCCGAGATGGTTTCGAGACGCGTGCGCCTGGAATGAAGACCGATATCGGCCTCTATGTGATCCTCGACGCCTCGGTCCGCCCGGCCGCCGCGCTGCCGCGCCTGGCCGTGGCGGCGGTCGCGGGCGGCGCGACGATCCTGCAATACCGCGACAAGGCGGCGGACGGGGCCGCGATGCTCGCCACGACCCGCGCCATCCGCCAGGCGATCGCCGGGCGCGGCGTGCCGCTGCTCGTCAACGACCGGGTCGACGTCGCGGCGCTCGCCGCCGACGGCGTGCATCTCGGCCAGGACGACCTGCCGCCCGCCGAGGCGCGTCGCCTGCTGCCGGCCGGCGCGATCGTCGGCCGCACCGTCAAGAGCGCCGCCGAGGCCGAGGCGCTGGCCGGCGAGCCGGTCGACTATGCCTGCGTCGGCGCCGTCTACGCGACCAGCACCAAGGCGCATGTCGTGGCGCCGATCGGGGTCGACGGCTTCGCGGCTATCCGCCGGATCGCGGCCCGCGTCCGGCCCGAGCTGCAGGTCGGGGCGATCGCCGGCATCCATGCGGGCAATGCGGCGCCGCTCTTCGCGGCCGGCGCCGACGGCGTCGCGGTCGTCACCGCGGTGCTGAACGCGCCCGACCCCGAGGCCGCGACCTGCGCGCTGCGGGCGCTGCTCGACGGATCACGACGGAATCGAGGATGAAGACTGCCATGGGTACTGGAATCGAACGACGGAACGTCATCAGGGTGGCGTTCGGCGGCGTTGCGGCCGCGACGCTCGCGGCGCCGCATGTCCGCGCCCAGACGCCGATCCGCTGGCGCATGGTCACCTCCTGGCCGAGAGGCCTGCCGGGCGTCGACGTCTCGGCCCGCCGCATCGCCGAGCGCATCGCGGCGCTCTCGGGCGGCCGGCTGATCATCGACGTCTTCGCGGCCGGCGAGATCGTCCCGGCCTTCGCGGTGCATGACGCGGTCTCGAACGGCACGGTCGAGGTCGGCCACACCGCCTCCTTCTTCATGCAGGGCAAGATCGCGGCCAGCGCCTTCTTCACCACCGTGCCGTTCGGGCTCGATCCGGTCGGTCATCTCGCCTGGATCGCGGCCGACGGCCAGGCACTGTGGGACGAGCTCTATGCCGGCGCCGGGCTCCACCCCTTCCTCGGCGGCAACACCAGCGGCTCGATGGCGGGCTGGTTCCGCAAGCCCATCGCCTCGGTCGAGGATCTGAAGGGGCTGCGCATCCGCGTCTCCGGCCTCGGCTCGCAGCTCTATGCCCGGCTCGGCGCGATCCCGCAGGCAATCCCGCCCGGCGACGTCTACGCGGCGCTCGAGCGCGGCACGATCGACGCGGTCGAGTTGCTCGGCCCGGTCAACGACCGGCCGCTCGGGCTGCACCGCATCGCGCCCCATTATCTCGCGCCCGGCTTCAACAAGCCGAACGGCGCCTCCGAGCTGATCGTCGGCGCCAAGGCCTGGGAGGCGCTCGGCGCCGATCTCCAGGCCGCGATCCGCCATGCGGCGGCGGCCGAGCACGCGGCCGGCCTGGGCGAAGCGACCTACGCCAACGCGGCGGCGCTGAAGGCGATTCTCGGCGATGGCGCCAAGCTCGCCAGCGTGCCGGTCGAGGTGCTGCGCGAAGCGCGCAAGGCGGCGGCCGAGATCCTGCGCGAGATCGGCGCGACGAGCCCGCTTGCGGCCCGCATCCTCGACTCCTACGGCCGCGCGGTCGAGAACAGCGGCATCTGGGCCGCCGCCACCGCGATCGGAGGACGTTGAAGCATCCTTGACTTCGCGGCGCGGAGCCGGTGAATACGCCGACCGTTTCCCGTCCCGGAGCCTTCGACATGACCGACGCCGCCCTCGCCAAGACCATCGACCAGGCCTGGGAGGCGCGCGCCGACGTCTCGCCCGCGACCAAGGGCGCGGTGCGCGACGCGGTCGAGACCGCGATCGGACTGCTCGACGACGGCAAGGCGCGGGTCGCCGAGAAGGCCTCGGACGGCAACTGGACCGTCAATCAGTGGCTCAAGAAGGCGGTGCTGCTGTCCTTCCGCCTGAACGACATGCAGGTGATCCCCGGCGGGCCGGACGCGGGCTGGTGGGACAAGGTGCCGTCGAAGTTCGCCGGCTGGGGCGAGAACCGCTTCCGCGCCGCCGGTTTCCGCGCCGTGCCGAACTGCGTGGTGCGGCGCGGTGCTTACATCGCGCCGAACGTCGTGCTGATGCCCTCCTTCGTGAATATCGGCGCCAGCGTCGGCGAGGGCACGATGGTCGACACCTGGGCGACGGTCGGCTCCTGCGCTCAGATCGGCAAGCATGTGCATCTCTCGGGCGGCGTCGGCATCGGCGGCGTGCTGGAGCCGCTGCAGGCCGGTCCGGTGATCATCGAGGACAACTGCTTCATCGGCGCGCGCTCCGAGGTCGTCGAGGGCGTCATCGTCCGCGAAGGCTCGGTGCTGTCGATGGGCGTCTTCATCTCGGCTTCCACCAAGATCATCGAGCGCGACACCGGCAAGATCCATATCGGCGAGGTGCCGGCCTATTCGGTGGTGGTGCCGGGCGCGCTGCCCGGCAAGTCGCTCCCGGACGGCTCGCCAGGCCCCTCGCTCTACTGCGCCGTGATCGTCAAGCGGGTCGACGCCCAGACGCGCGCCAAGACCGCGATCAACGAGCTGCTGCGCGACTGAGTTGCTGGCGGAAGAGCCCGCCCTATATCGCTCCGGCAACCTTCGTCGGGGATCGGTATGGAAAACGCCTCGCGCATCGTCTTCACGGCCGCCAGCATCGTGCTGATGGCGCTGGCGGCCGGGCTGACGCTCTTTGCCGGCTTCGAGATCTTCCGCGCGACGCTCACCTTCCAGCATTTCGACACGACGCTGCTGAACGCGATCGGCTATGTCGTGATCGCGATCGCGGTCTTCGACGTCGCCAAGTACCTGCTGGAGGAGGAGGTGCTGCGCGGCCGCGAGATGCGCAATGCCGGCGAGGCGCGCAAGAGCCTCACCAAATTCGTCTCCACCATCGCGATCGCGGTGTTCCTGGAGGCGCTGGTGACGATCTTCAAGGTCGCCAAGGAGGACCCCGAGAAGCTGCTCTTCCCGACCCTGCTGCTGCTCGCCGGCGTCGCGATGATCGTCGGCCTCGGCGTCTTCCAGCGGCTCTCCGTCAAGGTCGAGGAATCGAGGCCCGACGAGAAGGCCAAGGACGAGCATGCGGCCGCCCGTTGAAGCCTCCCGTCGAAAAGGGCGCCCTTGAAAAGGGCGCATCGATCGCTCGACGCGCCCTTCCCGTTCGATCTCGCTGGTCCCTAGGCGCGGAGCGCCTCTGCCAGGCAAATAGCCTTAGCGGGCGGTCCGAGCGAGGTGACAGCGTTTCGAGTGAGACACTGGATCACCTCCTTTCCTTGGTTGTGGGACCGATAGAATAGGAAGGGAAGGCGCCTTTGTGAAGGGCGTCGGCCGGCGGCCTTATCAAGGCGTATCTGATGAGTTATATTGATATATAACTTATCGAGAGGCTCGTGATGCACATCACCAAACTGCGAAAGGTCGGCGGATCCGTCATGCTGGCCGTGCCTCCGGCTTTACTGGACATATTGGGCCTCGCGGCCGACAAGACGGTCGTGCTGCATGTCGAGAACGGCGATCTGATCGTCAAGCCGGCCCGGCCGCGCTACACCCTGGACGAGTTGCTCGACCAATGTGAGCCGGGCGCGCCGCTCTCCGAGGAGGATCGGGCGTTTCTCGGCGGTCCGCCGGTCGGGCGTGAGCTGATCTGACCACATGAAGCGCGGCGAGATCTGGCACGTCGACCTTGATCCCACCTCCGGGCGGGAACAGCGCGGCGCGCGCTACGTGATGATCGTTTCGCCGGATCGCTTCAACAGCGTGACCGGCACCGCGATCGTGGTACCGATCACGACCGGCGGCGGGGCCAGCCGCATGGCGGGGTTCGCGGTTTCGCTGACCGGCAGCAGCACGAGAGCGACCGGCGTCGTCCTGTGCGACCAACTCCGGACGCTCGATTTACGCGCGAGGCATGCGCGCCGCGCCGAGGCCGCACCCGACTTCATCGTCGACGAAGTGATCGCGCGGATCGCGGCCTTGTTCGAGTAAGCGACTACGCCGCCAGATCCTCGCGCTCGCGCACCGTGGAATCGGCGTTGAGCCGGTAGAGGATCGGCACGCCGGTCGCGAGCTCGCGCTTCACGATGCCCTCGGGCGAATGGCCCTCCAGCACCATGATCAGGGCGCGCAGCGAATTGCCATGCGCCGAGACCAGCACGCGCTCGCCCCTCAGCACGCGCGGCAGGATCTCGCGCACGTAATAGGGCAGGGTGCGCGCCACCGTGTCCTTCAGGCTCTCGCCGCCGGGCGGCGCGATGTCGTAGGCGCGGCGCCAGATCTGCACCTGTTCCTCGCCCCATTTCTTGCGCGCGTCGTCCTTGTTGAGGCCCGTCAGGTCGCCGTAGTCGCGCTCGTTCAGCGCCTGGTCGCGGATGGTCGCGAGCCCCTTCTGGCCGACCCCCTCGAGGATCAGGTCGCAGGTCTTCTGCGCGCGGGTCAGCGCCGACGTGAAGGCGACGTCGAAGCGGATGCCCTTGGCGGCGAGCTTGGCGCCCGCGTCCTTGGCCTCCTGGATGCCGAGCTCGGTCAGGTCCGGATCCTTCCAGCCCGTGAACAGGTTTTCGAGGTTCCACTGGCTCTGGCCGTGCCGGCAGAGGACGAGAAGGCCGCTCATCGATGTCTCCGAGGTCAGTCGTTGAGGCCGAGCACGTCGGCCATGGAATAGAGCCCGTGCGGCCTGCCGGGCGCCCACAGCGCCGCCTTGACGGCGCCGCGCGCGAACAGGCCGCGATCCTCCGCGATATGGCGCAGCTCCAGCCGCTCATGCGGCCCGGCGAAGAGCACCGTGTGGTCGCCGATCACGGTGCCGCCGCGCAGCGTCGCGAAGCCGATCGTGCCCTCCACGCGCGGCCCCGTATGGCCGTCGCGCACCCTGACGGAGCGTTCGCTGAGCGCCACCGCGCGCCCCTCGGCCGCCGCCTCGCCGAGCAGCAGCGCGGTGCCGGAGGGCGCATCGACCTTGGCGCGGTGATGCATCTCGACGATCTCGATGTCGAAGCTCGGATCGAGCGCCCGCGCGGCCTTGCGGACCAGCGCCGCCAGGAGGTTCACGCCGAGGCTCATATTGCCCGATTTGACGATGGTCGCGCGTTTCGCGCTCGCCGCGATGGCGGCGGTCTCGCCGGCCGAGAAGCCGGTGGCGCCGATCACCAGGGCGCAGCCGGCGGCGGCCGCCGCCTTGGCGTGCTCCACCGAGGCGGCCGGCGCCGTGAAGTCGATCGCCACATCCACGGACTGGAACGCCCGGGGAACGTCGCCCGACACCGCCATGCCATTCGCCGGCAAACCCGCGAGCGCGCCGGCATCCTGGCCGATCAGCGAGGAATTCGGCTGCTCGACGGCCGCCGCGAGCACGGCGCCCTCGGTGTCGCCGATCGCCCTGATCAGCGCGCGGCCCATGCGGCCGCCCGCTCCGACGACCGCGACGCGAACCGGATTGCTCATGCGGGCTGCGGCCCCTCATAGCCTTCGATGACCACGAGATCGGCGACGCTGGCATTGCCCCGCAGCTTCAGCGCCTCCTGGTACTCGGGGGATTCGTAGCAGGCGAGCGCCTGCTCGTAGCTCGGAAACTCGATCACCACGTTGCGCGCCCTGGCCTTGCCTTCCTTGGTGACGAAGGCGCCGCCGCGCACCACGAAGCGGGCGCCGAACTTCGCGAAGATCGGCCCGTTTGCCTCCACGTAGCGCTTGTACATCTGCGGGTCCGTGACATCGACCCGGCCGATCCAATAGCCCTTCGGCATCGTGCACCTCTTCTCGACGATCGCGCCTGCGCTTGGCGGCACTTCGGCAAAAAGCCACGGCCCGCCCCCCAGGGTCAAGGCGAGCCGCGTCTTTGCGCGAATGTTCATGGTTCATTCCCCTACGGCCGATGCGGCCGCGAATGTATTCTGGCCGTGATTCGTCCACGGCCCTTGCGAGGCGGCCGATGACGCTGCGCGGCGTTCTGCGCCGGTCTGGGGAGCAGCAATGCAGCATGGTGACCGAGGAAGCGCTGGCCGACCGAGATCGACCGGCGCCGCCCGGCTGGCGAGAGGCGTGGCCCTCGCGGCGCTGCCGCCCTCGATCGCCCTCCTGACGGCCGGGACGGCCGCCGCGGCGGAGGCGGCGAGCCGCCTCGACACGCTGGCGATGCTGAGCCGCACCTTGCAGACCATGCCGCGCGGCCAGCTCTTCCTGCTGAGCCTCGGTGTCGGCCTCGCGGCCTTCACGATCACGGTCTGCGTCGTGATGCTGTGGACCCGCCGCCGGCTGGTCGAGACCGAGGCGGCGGCGCGCAAGGAGATCGTCGCGCTGCAGGCCCGGCTCGACCGCGCCGATGCGCTGATGACGGTCGATCCGCAGGTGCTGATCGTCTGGCCGAGCCGCGACGGCACGCCCGAGGTGATCGGCAATCCCGGCGTCATCGGCCTCGGCCGACAGGGCGAGCCTCTGCTCGCCTTCGGCACCTGGCTCGACGCCGAGCACGCTTTGGCGTTCGAGCGCGCCGTCACGGCGCTGCGCGAGCGCGGCGAGGGGTTCTCGATGCGCCTCGCGACCAGCGCCGGCCGTCCTCTGGAGGCGCTCGGCCGCGCCATCGGCGGCCGCGCCGTGCTGCGCCTGCTCGACGTCTCGGGCGCGCGCCGCGAGGTCGCCGACATGACGCTCAGGGTCGACGCGATGACCCGCGAGCTCGCGGCGCTCAAGGCGCTGGTCGAGGCGATGCCGATGCCGGTCTGGGTGCGCGACCGCTCCGGGGCGCTGACCTATGCCAATCCGGCCTATGTCCGGGCCGTGGAGGCCGCGAGCCTGCCGGCTGTCCTCAAGGCGCGCACCGAGCTGCTCGACAGCGGCGATCGCGGCGAGGCGAGCCAGCGCCTGGCGCGCGGCGCCGTCTTCGCCAAGCGCCTGACGGCGGTGGCGGGCGGCGACCGGCGCGCCTTCGACGTGCTGGAGGCGCCGGCCGGCGCCGGCAGCGCCGGCATCGCGGCCGACGTCACCGGCCTCGTCAGGGCCGAGGAGCTGATCGCGCGCGAGCGCGAATGGCATCAGCGCACGCTCGACCGCCTGCCGACCGGCGTCGCCATGTTCGGTCCCGACCGCAAGCTGGTCTTCTACAACGCCGCCTACCGTGCGCTCTGGCAGCTCGATGCCGGCTTCCTCGACCAGAACCCGACCGACGGCATGGTGCTCGACCGGCTGCGCGGCATGCGCAAGCTCGAGGAGCGGCCCGACTGGCGCAACTGGATGGCCGACTTCCACGAGGTCTACCAGGCGCTCGAGCCGGTCGAGGACACCTGGCACCTGCCGGACGGGCGCACGATCCACGTCACCGCCAACCCCAACCCGCAGGGCGGGGTCACCTATCTCTTCGACGACGCCACCGCCCGCTACGACCTCGAAAGCCGCTACAACGCCCTCGCGCAGGTCCAGAGCGAGACGCTCGACTCGCTGAAGGAGGCGGTGGCGGTGTTCGGCAGCGACGGCCGCCTGAAGCTGCACAACCCCTCCTTCGCGGATCTCTGGAAGCTCGACGTCGCGACGCTCGGCGCCAATCCGCATATCGAGCGCCTCGTCGCGGCGAGCCGGGGCCTCGCGCCCGACGACAAGATGTGGGCGACGGTGCGCGACGCGGTCGTCAGCCTCGACGACCAGCGCCTCACGCATTCCGGCCGGGCGCTGAAGCTCGACGGCCAGGTCATCGACTACGCGACGACGCCATTGCTCGACGGCGCCACCCTCGTCACCTTCCGCGACGTGACCGCGACGGTGGATTTCGAGCGCGCCATGCTGGAGAAGAACGAGGCGCTGGAGCAGGCCGTCAAGGTCAAGACCACCTTCCTCGGCCACATGAACTACGAGCTGCGCGTGCCGCTCACCTCGATCATGGGCTTCACCGACCTGCTGCTCGACAAGTCGACCGGCGAATTGAACAAGCGCCAGCACGACTATCTCACCTATATCGCGTCCTCCAGCGCCTCGCTGGAGGCGCTGGTCATCGACATCCTGAGCGTCACCAGCATCGATGCCGGCATCATGACGGTCGAGCTCGATCAGGTCGACATCCGCCAGATCGCCGAGGAGGCGGCGGCCGAGCTGCATGAGCGGCTCTCCGAGAAGGACCTGCAACTCGCCGTCGACATCGCGCCGGAAGCGGCGGCGCTGACAGCCGATCCGCGCCATGTGCGCCAGATCCTCGCCAAGCTGCTCGCCAACGCGGCCGGCTTCTCGCCGAGCGGCGCGACGATCGGCGTCGCGGCGCGCCGGGTCGGCGGCGATACGGTGCTGACCGTGTCGGATGTCGGCCCCGGCATTCCGGCCGACAAGCTCGGCCGCATCTTCGACCGTTTCGAGACCGACGTGCAGCGCTCCGGCCATCGCGGCGTCGGGCTCGGCCTGTCGATCGTCAAGAGCCTCGTGGAGCTGCATGGCGGTCGCGTCGAGGTGGTCTCCCGGCCGGGCTTCGGCACCAGCGTGAGCTGCGTCTTCCCCTCGGCGCATCCGGCCAAGCGCGAGGCGGCCGAATGACGCCGGCCGCCGATCGTCCGGGCGAGGGCGCGTGGCGCCTGCCGCTGCGCGGCGAGGCCGCGACCGCGGCGCTCGCGGCCGAGATCGCCATGATGCTCGGCCCCGGCGACCTCGTGACGCTGACGGGCGATCTCGGCGCCGGCAAGACGACCTTCGCGCGCGACCTGATCCGCCACCTGACGGGCGAGCCCGATCTCGACGTGCCGAGCCCGACCTTCACGCTCGTGCAGGCCTATGAGGGCGGCCGCTTCCCAATCCTGCACGCCGATCTTTACCGTGTGAAATCGCCCGACGAGCTCGCCGAGCTCGGCATCGAGGACATGCGCGAGGACGCGCTGCTCGTCGTCGAATGGCCCGAGCGGGCCGGCGACGCGCTCGAGGCCGATCGGCTCGAGATCGCGCTCGCGCACGACATCCCGGCCGGGCCGACGGCGCGCATCGCGACGCTGACCGGCATCGGCGCCTGGGCGGGCCGGCTGGAGCGGGCGCGCCAGATCCGCGCCCTGCTCGACGAGGCCGGCTGGGGCGAGGCCGCGCGCCGGCACCTGCAGGGCGACGCCTCCTCGCGCCGCTACGAGCGGCTGGTCGAGGTCGGCCGCCGCGCCATCCTGATGGATTCCCCCGCAAGGCCCGACGGCCCGCCCGTCAAGGACGGCAAGCCCTACAGCCAGATCGCCCATCTCGCCGAGACCGTGAACGCCTTCGTCGGCATGGCGAACGGCCTCCTGGCGGCCGGCCTGTCGGCGCCGAAGATCTTGGCGGCCGATCTCGCGCATGGTCTGCTGATCGCCGAGGATTTCGGTGACGAGGGCGTCGTCGCGGGCGTGCCGCCGGCCCCGATCCCGCAGCGCTACGCGACGGCCGTCGACGCGCTGGTCGCGCTCCACACCCAGCCGCTGCTCCAGACCGTGACGGTCGAGGGCCCGATCTTCCACTACATCCCGCTCTACGACGCCGACGCGCTCGACATCGAATTGTCGCTGATGCTCGACTGGTACTTGCCGCATCGCGGCAAGCCGCTCGCCGACCCGGACGAGCGCCTCCTGTTCCACAGCCTGTGGTCGCAGGCGCTGCGCCCGACCCTCGACGGGCAGAAGACCTGGGTGCTGCGCGACTACCACTCGCCCAACCTGCTTTGGCTGCCCGGCCGCGAGGGCGTGAGGAAGATCGGCATCATCGATTTCCAGGACGCGGTCTACGGCCCGCCCGCCTACGACCTCGCCTCGCTGCTCCAGGATGCGCGCGTCGACGTGCCGCAGCAGCTCGAGCTGGAGCTCCTGGCGCGCTATGTGCGCGGCCGCCGCCAGGTTGATCCGGCCTTTGACGCGGCCCGCTTCGCGCAGGACTATTCCGTGATGGCGGCGCAGCGCGCCACCAAGATCCTCGGCATCTTCGCGCGGCTCGACAAGCGCGACGGCAAGCCGCAATACCTGCGCCACCTGCCGCGCATCTGGCGCTATCTCGGCCGCGCCCTGATCCATCCGAGCCTCGAGCTCCTGGCCCGCTGGTACGCGACGCGCGTGCCGCCGCCGCCCGCGCCCTGAGACGCCGATGACCGCGAACGCTCCGATGCCTACCCGCGCGATGGTCCTGGCGGCCGGCCTCGGCACCCGCATGCGGCCGATCACCGAGCACACGCCGAAGCCGCTCGTCGCGGTCGGCGGCCGCACCATGCTCGATTTCTGCCTCGACGGGCTCGGCGCGGCCGGCGTCGAGACGGTCGTGGTGAACATCCATCACCTGCCCGAGCGGATGCGCGCCCATCTCGCGGCGCGCCGCGGTGGCCCGCGCGTCATCGTCTCGGACGAGAGCGACGCCCTGCTCGATTCCGGCGGCGGCGTCGTCAAGGCGCTGCCCGATCTGGCCGATCCGGCCGCGCCCGAGCGCCCCTTCGTGGTGATGAACGCCGACACGATCTGGATCGACGGGCCCCGCCCCAACCTCGTCCGCCTGATCGAGGCCTTCGATCCGCGACAAAGCGATTTCCTGCTGCTGCTCGCGCCCGCGACCAGCAGCGTCGGTTATGACGGGCGCGGCGATTTCCACATGGACGCCGAGGGGCGCCTGTCGCGCCGCGGGCCGCTCGAAGTGGCGCCCTTCGTCTATGCGGGCGCCTTCGTGACGACGCCCTCCGCCTTCGCGGCCGCGCCTGCCGGCCCCTTCTCGCTCAACCGCCTCTGGGACGGGGCGATCGCGGCGGGCCGCCTCCACGGGCTGCGCCTTGAAGGCACCTGGATGCATGTCGGCACGCCCGAGGCGATCGGCGAGGCCGAGGCGGCGCTGGCGGCCGCCGCGCTGTAGCCGCGATGGCGCGCGCAGCAGGCCCGCGTGTCTATACGGTTCCGCAGGCACGGCCCTTCCTGCGCACGCTCGCCGAGAGCCTCCTCGACGGACGGCTGATCCCCGGCTTTCCGGAGCCCGGCGATCCGCTCTCGCTCGCCGCCGCCACCGTCTACCTGCCGAACCGGCGCGCCTGCCGCGCCTTCCAGGACGTGTTCCTGGACCTGGCCGGCGCCGCCACCCGCATCCTGCCGCGCATCGTGCCGCTCGGTGATCTCGACGAGGACGAGCCGGCCGGGGCGGACGCCATGGAGCCGGCCGCCGCCCTGCCGCCGCCGATCGCGCCGGTCGAGCGCCAGCTTCTGCTGACCGAGCTGGTCGCCAGCTTCCTGACCCGCGCCGCGACCGCCGAGGCGCCGGGCGAAGGGCCGGTCCTGACCCATGATCTCGTCCATGCGGCGCGGCTCGCCGGCGCGCTGGCGCGGCTGATCGATTCGGCCGAGACCGAGCGCGCCGACTGGTCGGCCCTCGCCCGCCTGGTGCCGGACGGCTTCGCGGCCTATTGGGAGCTGACGACGCGGTTCCTCGAGATCGCCGGCGGCGCCTGGCCCGCCATCCTCGCGGAGCGCGGCGTGATGGATGCGGCGGCGCGCGCCGACCTCCTGCTGACGCGGGCCGCCGCCCGGCTCAAGGCGCACCCGCCCGCCGCGCCGATCATAGCGGCCGGCTCCACCGGCTCGCGCCCGGCCGTGCGCGAGATCCTGGCGGCGATCGCGCATCTGCCGGCCGGCGCCGTGGTGCTGCCGGGGCTCGACCAAAACTTGGAAGAGAGCGACCGCGCCTTGATCCTCGGCGATCCCGAGCGCGGCGCGCCGCCG
>JBDHTH010000014.1:0-16133 GCA_039808545.1 Phreatobacteraceae bacterium
GGGCAGCGCCCGCAGCGGCGTGGCGATCTCGACGGGCGGCGCGTGCATGAGCGGGGCCTGGCGGGCGTTGCGGCCGGCATCGAGCGTCTCGGGCCGCACGATATGCAGAGCGGGCGGCGCAAGCTCGCCTTCGGCATCGGCCGGCGAGGCGCGCCAGACCGTGGCGCAGCGCGAGCAGCGCACGTCGCGCCCCGCTTCGCCGAGCGCCGCGCGCGCGATGCGGAACTGCGTCGCGCAATTCGGGCAGGAAAGCTGGACCGAGAGGGTGCTGGTCGGCATGGGATCGACAGGGGCTCCGCCACGACGCTTTTCCGCGCGGCGCGGGCCGGCGCCGGGCGGGCGCGCCGCGTGCTGAACGAAGTGTTACCAATCAGCGTTAACACCGCGTTAAGACCCGCGGGCGACAAAGGGAGCGTCGAGCGGAGGCCCGCGGTGGTCCGTTTTGAAAATGTCGGTCTCAGATACGGGATCGGGCCGGAGGTTCTCAGGGATCTGACCTTCACGATCGAGCCCGACTCGTTCCAGTTCCTCACCGGGCCCTCGGGCGCGGGCAAGACCACTTTGCTCAAGCTGCTGTTCATGGCGCTGAAGCCGACGCGCGGCCTCGTCTCGGTGCTCGGCCACGACGTCTCCTCGCTCTCGGCCGATTCGCTCGCGGTGCTGCGCCGGCGGATCGGCGTCGTATTCCAGGATTTCCGTTTGCTCGACCATTTGACGACCTACGCGAATGTCGCGCTGCCGCTGCGCATCCTCGGGCGCGAGGAGGCGAGCTACCGCTCCGAGGTCGTCGAGCTCCTGAAATGGGTCGGCCTCGGGGAGCGCATGCATATGCTGCCGCCGGTGCTCTCGGGCGGCGAGAAGCAGCGCGCCGCGATCGCGCGGGCGCTGATCACCCGCCCCGAGGTGCTGCTCGCCGACGAGCCGACCGGCAATGTCGATCCCTCGCTGGCGCGGCGCCTGCTCCGCCTGTTCCTGGAGCTCAACCGCTCCGGCACCGCCATCGTCCTCGCGACGCACGACATCGCCCTGATGGACCAGGTCGATTGTCCGCGCATGGTCCTCTCGGACGGGCATCTCGATGTCTACGACTAAGCCCGAGGCGCTGCTGCGCGGCTTTCTCGGCCGGCTGCTCGGGGCGCTGACCAGGCGCTCCGGCGACCAGGCGATCGTGCCGATCGAGACCGTGGAGGGGCGGGCGCTGGTCGTCGTGGTGGCGATCATGACGCTGCTCGCCGGGCTGACGGTCGGCGCGGTGCATCTCGTCCGCAGCGCCGCCAGCGACTGGCAGAACGCCCTGCGGCGCGAGGTGACGATCCAGGTCCGCCCGGTCGACGGGCGCGATTTCGAGGCCGAGATCGCCAAGGCGGTTGCGGCGGCGCGCGGCATCGCGGGGATCGCGGAGGTGCGCGCCTACACGGCCGAGGAGACGAGGAAGGCGCTCGAGCCCTGGCTCGGCACGGGGCTGGCGCTCGACGACCTGCCGATCCCGCGGCTGATCACCGTGACGATCGCGCCCGGCGCGACGCCCGACCTGGCGCTCCTGAAACGCCGCCTCGCCGATACGGTGAGCGGCGCCAGTCTCGACGATCACCGAAGCTGGAGCGAGCGGCTCGGCGCGATGCGCGGCGGCTTCGGCGCGGCCGGCTTCCTGGTGCTGGCGCTGGTCGTCGCGGCCGCGATCCTGTCGATCGGCTTCGCGACGCAGAGCGCCGTCGCGGTCAACCGGCCGATGATCGAGGTGCTGCATCTGATCGGCGCCAAGGACGGGTTCATCGCGGCCGAGTTCCAGCGGCATTTCCTGTGGCTCGGCGCGCTCGGCGGCTTCATCGGCGCGCTGATCGCGATGCTCGCCTTCGCGGTGTTCGGCCTCTGGGCGCGGCGCGGCGTCATCTCGCCCGAGACCGACCAGGTCGAGGCGCTGTTCGGGCGCTTCGCGATGGGCTGGCAGGGCTATGCCGGCATCGTCGGCGTGATGGTGCTGGTGACGGCGATCACCGCCTTGACGTCACGCCTCGTCGTCCTGAAAACCTTGCGATCGCTGGATTGACGCCCAATGCCTGCCTCAATCTTGAGGACTAATTGGACATCGTGAGCTTGAACAGCAACCTTGCCGACCCCAATGCCAAACTGGTGCCGAGCCTCACGGCGGCGAGCGCGCTTGCGCTCGCGGCGCGGATCGCGCGGCTGCTCATGCTGGCGGGATTCGGCGTCGTGCTGGCCTTCCTGGCCGGCTTCGTGTGGTTCGCGGTCACGGCCGGCGAGAGCGAGCCGAGCACCGAGACGGCCGACGGGATCGTCGCGCTGACAGGCGGGCCGGCGCGCATCGAGGATGCGCTGGAGCTGCTCGCCAGAGGCCGCGGGCGGTGGGCGCTGATCACCGGCGTCAACCCGGCGACCAGCAAGGGCGAGCTGACGCGCATGAACCCGGCGCACGCCCAGCTCTTCGATTGCTGCGTGGAGCTCGACAAGCTCGCCATCAACACGCATGGCAACGCCGTGAAGACCCGCGACTGGGTCGAGGCGCGGCGGCTCAAATCCGTCATCGTCGTCACGTCGAACTGGCATATGCCGCGCGCCATGCTGGAACTGCAGCGCATCCTGCCGGGCGTGAAGCTCATTCCGCACGCCGTGACGGCCGATCCGGACCGCGCCTCGCGCGTGCCCGTGCAGGAACCCTCCTTCCGCATCATCGCGAGCGAGTACGTCAAATACCTGCTGGCGATGGCGCATGTCCGCCTCGAGGACGGCGTCGCGCGGGACGAGATGAGCGCCCGCCTGCCGGCGGCGCGGCGCGACCGGATCCATCCGGGCGCCTGAGCGGCGGGCGGGGCGGACGCCGCCGAATGCGTCGCTGATCGGCCGAATGACTTGCCGACTGCCAGAATCCGCTTCCCGTCGCGGCTCTGCGGCGCTATGCGCGTAGGATCCCTGCCCGTGAGGCCGTCTTGATCGTTCTGCGCTCGCTCCTCTTCAACATCGTCTTCTACGTCGTCCTGATCGCGATGATGATCGTCGGCCTGCCGATGATCCTGTTCGAGAAGGGGCCGATCACCCTGGCGCGCTGGTGGGGGCACGTGAATCTCGCGCTGCTGCGCTGGATCTGCGGCACGCGCTACGAATTCCGCGGGCTCGAGCATCTCGGCGCGGGCGGCGAGATGATGGCGGGCAAGCACCAGTCGATCTGGGAGACCTTCGCGCTGCTGACGGTGGTGCGCGACCCGGTCTTCATCCTGAAGCGCGAATTGCTGTGGATCCCGATGTTCGGCTGGTATGTCTGGCGCGGCCGGATGATCCCGGTCAATCGCGGCGCCAAGCGCGGCGCCGTGCAGCAGATCACGCCGGTGATCCGCAAGGCGATGGACGAGGGGCGGACGCTGATGATCTTCCCGGAGGGCACGCGCCGGCCGGCCGGCGCCGAGCCGCGCTACAAGCAGGGCGTCGCCTTCCTCTACGAGGCGATCGGGGTGCGCTGCGTGCCGATGGCGCTGAACGCCGGGCTGTTCTGGCCGCGCCGCTCCTTCCTGCGCCGGCCCGGCACGATCGTCTGCGAGTTCCTGCCGCCGATCGAGGCGGGGCTGACGCGCGAGGCCTTCTTCGCGCTGCTCCAGGAGCGGATCGAGACGGCCTCCGACCGGCTGCTGGCCGAGGGACGGGCCGATCTCGAGGCCCGCGGCATCGCGCCGGAGCCTTCGCCTGCCGCCAGCGAATAGGCCGGACGGCCGCTTTGGAACGTTTCGCGTTGCTCCGCGTTACAGGAAAGTGACGCCGCGTCGCCGCGATCACGCAATCGCGATTTGACGGCGGCGGGATTTGTTCCTATTTTGTTCTCATATCGAAACGTTGGCGGACCGGGCCGCGAAGGGCTCGCGGCGCGATATCGCGGTCAGGGGATCGCGATCGAGGATTTGACGAGGCTGGCATGGGCACTATTGCGATCGATGCGGGACATCCGGGTGCGGTTATCGCGCCGCGGCTGAAGGAGCGGTTCCATTTCTGGAGCGGGCGTTCGGGACGCCGGCACGTCTTCACGATCTACGGGCCGCGCGCGGTGCCGGATTTCACCAATGCGGTGGTGCTGGCGGTGTATCGGCGCGGCGCCGTGCGGCAGGTGCTGTGGTCCGGGGTTGCGACCGGCAGCTTCGGGCTCTGCTCGATGGAAGGGCTGCATGCCGCGATCGGCCTCGGCGCCGACGAGGTGCATGTGCATCTGCTCGCCGAGGGCGGCGTCGAGAGAATGGCGGTGCTGCGCGATTTCTCCGGCCCTGGCTGGCCGCCGTCGCCGAGCTGAGCGGTGCTGGGTCGTTGAGACGGAGTCAAGCGCTCAAAGACTGGTCCCGGTCAAAACGTCCGCCGGCGTGATGTGAGGCGACCTCACGGATCCTGCGGGCCGAGTTCGCGGGCGATCGCGAAGAGCTGGGCGTCGCGGATGCCGAGGCGCTCCATCTCGGCGATGGTCGCCAGCACATAGTCGGGATTGGCGCCGGACTGGCCCTTGGCGTGGCGGACGAGATGGACCATGTCGGCATGGGTGACGCCGGCCGCGTATTGGGCATGGCGGCGATCCGCGAGATAGCAGAGCGCGCGTATCTTGCGGCTCGTCCCGTCGAGGATCGCGACGGAGCGTTCGGCCTCGACATAGACGCTGGTCACCTGCTCGCGGGCTCTCAGATACGCGATGGTCGGCTCGCGCAACTCCGCCTTCACGCGGAAGGCGACGCCGAGGCAGGAGCCGCCGGGCGCGAGGCCCAGAACGAGGCCCGGCCTGTCGGGCGTGCCGCGATGCACGTGGCTGTAGATGCAGAGCCGGCGATGGGCGCCGAGAAGGCGCGCGCGCACGCGCTCCTCATAGGCGAAATCGGGCCGCCACATCAGCGAGCCGTAGCCGAAAACCCAGAGATCGCCGTCGTTCATGGAGGTCCTGACTGAAGGATCGCGTTGCCGGCGCGTAGACCGCCGTGGCCCGGTTTATCCGGGCCGCCTGCGTCTTGCAAAGGGACATGCGGGGCGCGCCGCCGGGATAGTGCTATGCTCTCGACTGTTTCGATCCTCGCCAATTGGGGATGGTCCGGATAAACCGGCCATGACGGGGTAGAAGGCAGCATCCGTCGTTTGAATCTCGATTATCAATGCCGATCACGCTTGGCGCGCTCCGGCGGATTGGCGCTCCATCAAACCCGCATTTCGGTCGCAATCATCATCGACAGAGGGCCATGAGCCAAGACACGACGACCCCGCCGCCCGCAAAGCCGCGCGCGCCCGCCAAGGCGCGGCGCATTCCCCTGACGGTCCTGCCGCTGATCCTGTTCCTGGCGATCGCGGCCGCCTGGTCGCTCGCCTGGTGGATCGCGGCCGGACGGCTGGAGCGCGAGGTGGAGGCGGCGGTGGCGCGCGAGGCGCTGGCGGGCCGCACCTATCGCTGCGCCGACCGGCAGGTCTCGGGCTATCCGTTCCGCCTGGAGCTGAGATGCAGCCGGCTCGACATCGCGGCCGACGGCGTGACGGTCCAGGCGCCCGCCATCACGGCGCTGGCGCAGATCTGGAACCCCCGCCACATCATCGCGGAGACGAGCGGCGCGATCACGCTGGAGGGCGAGCGGATCGGGCCGAAGGTGACGCTCAACGCCGACCTCACGCAGGCGAGCCTGATCCTGCGCGACGGGCCGGAGCGCGTTTCGATCGTCCTCATCGAGCCGCGCCTCGCGGCGCCGAACGATCTCCTGCAGGCCCGGCTCGCCGAGATGCATATCCGGCGCGGCGGCGATGCCGGGGAGCCGGCGAGCTACGACATCGTCTCGGTCGCCGATGGGCTGACGATGACCGGCGGGCTCCTCAAGGTGCCGGTCAGGGCCGAATTGCAGGCGCGGCTCAGCCGGCTCGGCATTCCGGCGCCCGGCGCGCCCGCGGCGCTGCTGAAGGACTGGCAGGCACGTGGCGGCATGCTCGACCTGGTGCTGTTGAAGCTGACGACCGGCGAGGGCGTGGCGACCGCCACAGGCAGCTTCGCGCTCGATCCGCAGGGCCGCGCCACCGGCAACGGCAAGCTCGCGCTGGCGGGCTTCGAGAAGACGCCGGGGCTGGAGGCGCTGATGCGCGGCGCCTTCCAGGCGCTGGCCCTGTTCGGCGAGCGCGTCACGGTCGACGGCAAGCCGGGCGTCGCGGTGCCACTCAGGGTCGATGCCGGCCGGCTGCGGATCGGCCCGGTTCAGCTCGGCGCCTTGCCGCCCTTGTTCTGATCGGGCTCGGCGGCCGCGACGCCGCGGCCGAAATCCGCCACCGCGGTGTCCTGGCCGGTCTGGATGATCGAGCGGCGGATCGCGCGGGTGCGGGTGAAATGCTTGTGCAGCGCCTCGCCGTCGCCCCAGCGGATCGCGCGGGCGAGCGCCGAGAGATCCTCGTTGAAGCGGCCGAGCATCTCCAGCACCGCCTCCTTGTTGGTCAGGAACACGTCGCGCCACATGGTCGGGTCGGAGGCGGCGATGCGGGTGAAGTCGCGGAAGCCGCCGGCCGAGAACTTGATGACCTCCGATTCCGTCACGGTCTCGAGATCGGCCGCGGTGCCGACGATGTTGTAGGCGATGAGATGCGGCACATGGCTGGTGATCGCCAGCACCATGTCGTGATGCTCCGGCGTCATCGTCTCGACATTGGCGCCGAGCGCCCGCCAGAAGGCCGCGAGCTTCTCGACCGCTTGGCGGTCGGTGCCCTCCGGCGGCGTCAGGATGCACCAGCGGTTCTCGAACAGCGTCGCGAAGCCGGCCTCCGGCCCCGACTGCTCGGTGCCGGCGACCGGATGGGCCGGCACGAGATGGGCATGCGCCGGCATGTGCGGCGCCATGGCGGCCGCGACCGTGCCCTTCACGGAGCCGACATCGGAGACGACCGCGCCCTCGGCGAGATGGCCGGCGATCTCGCGGGCGACCGGCCCGGAGGCGCCGACCGGCACGCAGGCGATGACGAGATCGGCGCCCGTCACGGCCTCGGCGCTGGTGTCGGCGACATGGTCGGCGAAGCCGAGCTCGGCGACGCGGCGGCGCACCGCCTCGTCGCGATCGGTGGCGACGATGGTCGCGCCGCTCGTATGGGCGCGGATCGCATGGGCGATCGAGGAGCCGATGAGGCCGATGCCGATGAGAGCGATGCGCTTGAAGGGGCTCTCGACCTTCGCCATCAGGACGCTGCCATGAAGTCGGCGAGGGCCGCGACGACGAGACGGTTGGCGGTCTCGTCGCCGATGGTCAGGCGCAGCGCCTTCGGCAGGCCGTAGCCGTCGACGCGGCGCAGGATCAGGCCGCGCGCCGACAGGAAGGCGTCGGCCTCGGCCGCCGTCTTGCCTTTGGTGTCGGGGAAGTTCAGCAGCAGGAAATTGCCGACGCTCGGCGTCACCGCGATGCCGAGGGCCGCGATCTCCTTCGTCAGGCGCTCCAGCCAGACGTCGTTATGGGCGATCGAGGCTTCGACATGCGCATCGTCGCCGATCGCCGCGACGCCGGCCGCGATCGCGGCCGAGGAGACGTTGAAGGGGCCGCGGATGCGGTTCATCGCGTCGATCACGCCGGCCGGCCCGTAGCACCAGCCGAGGCGCAGCGCCGCGAGGCCGTGGATCTTCGAGAAGGTCCGCGTCATCACGACGTTCTCGCTCGTCGCGACGAGCTCGATGCCGGCCTCGTAGTCGTTGCGGCGGACATATTCGGCATAGGCCGCGTCGAGCACCAGCAGCACGCTGCCGGGCAGGCCGCGATGCAGCCGCTTCACCTCGTCGAAGGGCAGGTACGTGCCGGTCGGGTTGTTCGGGTTGGCGAGGTAGACGATCTTCGTCTTCGGCGTGACGCGGGCGAGGATCGCGTCGACATCGGCGGTCTGGTTGGTCTCGGGCGCGATCACCGGCTCGCCGCCCGCCGCCAGGATCGCGATCTTGTAGACCAGGAATCCGTATTCGCTGTAGAGCCCCTCGTCGCCCGGCCCGATATAGGCGTTGGTGAGAAGCGAGAGGATCTCGTCGGAGCCGGCGCCGCAGACGATGCGGGCCGGATCGAGGCCGTAGCGCTTGCCGATCGCCTCGCGCAGCGCCGTGGCGGAGCCGTCCGGATAGAGCGCGAGCGCGTCCTCGGCCTGGCGATAGGCCGCGATCGCCGCCTTGGAGGGGCCGAGCGGCGTCTCGTTCGACGAAAGCTTGTGGACCTTGCCGGCGCCCTTGGCGCCGCTCTTGCCCGGCACATAGGCCTCGATCCGCGCGATACCGGGGCGAGGCGTCGGGATCGGCTTGGTGGCGGCGTTCATGGGAAGTCTCCGAAAACTGTAAAGCGGGCGCGTCAGGCGGGCGTCACGACATGCGGCGCCGTATGGCTGCCGACCGGCAGCATGCGGGTGATCTCGATGCCGTCGGTGCGCAAATCGGCGATCAGCGCCTCGGGCGCGACCTCGCCCCTGACCGAGAGCAGCAGGTCGGCGCCGCCGAGCGCGTCGAAGGCGACCGCCGCCTCGGCGCCGCGCTGCGCCAGGATCTCGGTCGCGTCGCGCGACCAGAGCGAGACGCGGGCCGAATAGACGTTGACGTCGGTCGAGGTCGCCTCGCTGAGCGGCTTGGCGACGACATAGACCGGCAGCGCGGCCGGGTGGTCGGCGCGGTCGAGGAAGGGCAGGCGGGCGATGATCTTCGGCGCGCCGGGCGCCTCCAGCGCCCGCCACCAGGCATCGCCCGAGGCCTGCGCGGCGCGCACCAGGCCGAGATCGCCGCGCGAGGTCGCGACCGCCGCGATCACGGTACGCGGGTCGAGCGCCGGCTTGTAGGGTACCGTGAAGCCGAAATGGAACCGCACGCTGTCCCGCATCGCGGCCTCGCCGGCCGAGATGTCGGCATGCACCGCGTAGGGCGCCTGCACATAGGTGAAGGTCGAGATGATGACGCGCCAGATGCCCTCGACGGTGTCGAGCGGCAACAGCCCCTCGTGGCGCTGGACGATGCGGCGCATCATGTCGGCCTCGCGGGCCGGGCGGAAGGCGGAGCCGGACTTCTCGGTGCGCTTGACGGCGATCAGCCGGTCGATGATCCGGCTGCGCTCGATGAGCAGGCGGTGCATCGCCTCGTCGATGCGGTCGATGTCGACGCGCAGCGCCGCGAGGTCGACGGGGGGCGGCGTGGATGTGTCTGTCATGGCGCAAGCCTTCGAAAGGGCGCGCCACCGATACCGGGCCGAGCGCCTGAGCGCAACGCGCTTGCGGCGCGGACCGGCTGCGCGAAGATCGTTCCCCTGGCCGTGGAAACGCGAGAAAGGCATTCCGCCCATTGACGACGGCCTGCATCGATCCTACCCATAAGCGATCCGTTCGCTTTCACGAACGAAACGGACTGTTATAAAAACGGACCCGTTTGGAAAACCGCCCGTGATCCCGGAACCTAAGATCAACAGCGCGGCCCGCCGCGAGGCCGACGATCCGTCGAGCCGCGTCGCCCGCTTCGGCGCCGGCGATGCGCTGGCGCTCGATTGCGGCGCCGCGCTCGGGCCCTGGCAGATCGCCTACCAGACCTACGGGACGCTCAACGCGGAGCGCAGCAACGCGATCCTGATCTGCCATGCGCTGACGGGCGACCAGCATGTCGCGAACCGCAACCCCGTCACGGGCAAGAGCGGCTGGTGGGAGGTGATGGTTGGGCCGGGCCGGCCGATCGACACCGACCGCTTCTTCGTGATCTGCGCCAACGTGCTCGGCTCCTGCATGGGGACGACCGGGCCGTCCTCGACGGACGCCGAGACCGGGCAGCCCTGGGGTACGAGCCTGCCGCTGATCACCATCCGCGACATGGTGGCGGCGCAGGCCAAGCTGATCGACCATCTCGGCATCGGCACGCTGCTCGCGGTGGTCGGCGGCTCGATGGGCGGCATGCAGGTGCTGCAATGGGCCTCGAGCTATCCGGACCGGGTCTTCGCCGCGATGCCGATGGCGACCGCCGCCAAGCATTCCTCGCAGAACATCGCGCTGCACGAGGTCGGGCGGCAGGCCGTGATGGCGGATCCGGACTGGCGCGGCGGACGCTATCTGGTGGAGGGCACGCGGCCGGCGCGCGGCCTCGCGGTGGCGCGCATGGCGGCGCATATCACCTATCTGTCGGACGCGGCCTTGCAGCGCAAGTTCGGCCGGCAGTTCCAGGACCGCGACGCGCCGACCTTCTCGTTCGACGCCGATTTCCAGGTCGAATCGTATCTGCGCTACCAGGGCGAGGCGTTCGTGGAGCGCTTCGACGCCAACGCCTATCTCTACATCACGCGGGCGATGGACTATTTCGACCTCGCGGCCGAGCATGGCGGCGTCCTCGCCAAGGCGTTCCAGCGCTCCAAGACGCGGTTCTGCGTGATCTCCTTCACGAGCGACTGGCTGTTCCCGACCGCGGATTCGCGGCAGATCATCCATGCGCTGAACGCCGGCGGCGCCTCGGTCTCGTCGGCCGTGATCGAGACCGACAAGGGGCACGACGCCTTCCTCCTCGACGAGCCGGAGCTGTTCGCGATCACGCGCGGCTTCCTCTCGGCCGCGGCCCGCGCGCGCGGCCTGCCGGAGCATCCCGGACATGGCTGACATCGCGACGAAGCCGCTGAGGGCCGAGGCGGGCCGCGTCGACCTCCTGGTCATCGCCGACATGGTGGAGGCGGGATCGCGGGTGCTCGACGTCGGCTGCGGCGACGGCGCGCTGCTGGAGTTGCTGACGCGCACGCGCGAGGTCGACGGGCGCGGCATCGAGCTCTCCAATGCCGGCGTCAACGCCTGCGTGGCGCGCGGTCTCGCGGTGATCCAGGGCGATGCCGACGCGGATCTCGCGGCCTATCCGGACGATTCCTTCGACTATGTGATCCTGTCGCAGACCCTTCAGGCGACGCGCCAGCCGCGCCGGGTGCTGGAGGAGATGCTCCGGATCGGGCGGCACGCGATCGTCTCGTTCCCGAATTTCGGCCATTGGCGAATCCGCGCCAACCTCCTGTTCCGGGGGCGGATGCCGATCACCGAGAACCTGCCCGAGACCTGGTACGACACGCCGAACATCCATTTCTGCACGCTGCGCGATTTCGTCGCGCTGGCCGAGGAGCTCGGCGCCAGGACCGAGCGCGCCGTCGCGCTGAACGCGGCCGGCCATCGGATCGGCTTCAAGGCGCCGTGGTCGTTCTGGAACATGTTCGGCGAGCAGGCGGTGTTCCTGATGCGCCGCAAGGGCTGATCGGCGGCTGGATATGAAAAAGGGCCGCCCGAAGGCGGCCCTTGATCTTTATGGTGCCGCTATTCCGGCTCAGCGCGTGACGGCGCGCGCCGTGATCGCCGGCCCCGCGACCGTGTTGATCAGCGTGAACAGCTTCTGCACTTCCGAGAGCGGCGCGCTCGCGACATAGATGATGTCCTTGTCGCGGATCGCGAAGAGGCGCGCGTTGAACAGCGCCGCCGGGTCGCGCAGGTTGAGGCGGTAGGTGACCGGCACCAGGTTGCGGCGGCGCTCGACCGGGCGCGGCGCGACGAGCTCGGCCACGAGATCGTCCGGCTCGTAGCGCAGCACGAAGACGCCTTCCGGATCGGCGCGGTAGTCGAGCAGGCCGCCGCCTTTCGCCAGCGCCTCCTCCAGCGTCAGGTTGCTGGTGCCGAACGGAATGACGGCGTTCTGGCCGGTCGCGCCGACCACCGTGTAGGTCTGCGGCGTGCGCACGATGGCGAGCACGTCGCCCGGCCGGACATAGATGTTCTCGGACGGGTTCTTCAGGATCGTCTGGAACGGCACGCGCACCGAGCGGGGGCCGCGGATCAGCGTGACGAAGGCCTCGTATTCGGCCGCGCCCACCGGCCCGCCGGCCGATGCGATGGTCTCGAGCACCTTCTGGCCGCGGACATTGATCGGGATCACGCCGCCATTGTTGAAGTCGCCCGTCACCGTGACGGTGCTGGAGAAGTTCTTGATGACCGTGACGAGCACCTGCGGCTCGATCGCCTTGCCGCGCAGGCGCTCGACGATGGCGGTCTCGACCTCGCGCGGCCTGCGGCCGACGACCGAGACCCGGCCCGCATAGGGCACGGTGATCTGCCCGTCACGGCTGACGGTCTGCTCCGGGATCTGCGCGGTGCGCTGGCCCGGCGCGAGGCGGTCGACGGTCGCGGCCGAGAACAGGCCGCCGGCCGCCGCCTCCCAGATGGTGACCTGGACGGTGTCGCCGACGCCGATCACCTGCTCGGGCGAGGGGCGGTAGTCGCCGAAGGCACCGCGCAGCGTCTGGACCGGCCGCCGGCGCAGGATGCTGACGGCGTGGGGATTGATCTCGACGAGCTGGAACGGCTCGGTGCCGGGCGCCGGCTGGGTGCCGGCCTCGATATAGTCGCTTTTCGTGGGGCCGGCGGCCGGCAGGGCGCTGCATCCGGCGATGAGGGCGCAGCAGCCGGCCGCGAGAACGGCCCGCATGCCGCCACGGCGAAGGCTAGCGCGCTGCCCGGGACCGCGACGAACAACGCTGCACTGTCCAATACGCGAAATAAGGTATTGCCGCACCAAAACGCTTTCCTCAAAAATTTCTGCATCCTGCCACTACCCTCATTTGGCCGTTTCGAACAGACGGGCGGGGGCCGGTTTTTGGCAGGTGTGGCTTATCTGCCGCGCGGCGAAAGGCGAGCCGAAAATGCGCAAATCGGCCTCTGCGTAGAATTTCCAAATGAGTCATCGCCTGTAAGGAATGGTACACCACGATCCGATTTACGCCGGGTGCGGCGGTGTCCGGCGCCCGGCCGGGCGGTTTGACAGGGCCGGTCTTCGCACCGAGAAGCCGAGTCGGGAACGGGATTGAGGCGCATGCAGGCAGAGCCGAGAAAGGCCGCGCGGCCGGTCGCGATCGTCACGGGCGGATCGAGCGGCATCGGGCTCGCCTCGGCCCGGCTGCTGGCGGCGCGCGGCTGCTTGCCGGTGCTGATCGCGCGCGGCGCCGAGCGGCTGGAAGCGGCCCGGCAGGGTCTCGCGGCGGCGGGCCACGAGGCCGAGACGCATCGCCTCGATGTCGGCGACGAGGCCGCCTCGCGCGCCGTGTTCGGCGAGATCGTCGCGCGGCACGGGGCGCCGGCCTGGCTGGTGGCCAGCGCGGGGATCGTCGAGCCGGGGCTGTTTCTCGACCAGGATCTCGCGCCGCATGTCGCGCAGATGCGGACGAATTATTTCGGCGCGCTCCACGCCGTCCGCGCAGTGGCGCCCGCCATGGCGGCGGCGCGCTCGGGGCGGATCGTGCTCGTCTCCTCGGGCGCCGGGCTGTTCGGCGTCGTCGGCTATGGCGGCTATTCGCCGTCGAAATTCGCTGTGCGCGGGCTCGCCGAGGTGCTGCGAATCGAGCTGGCGGCCCACGGCGTCGGCGTGACGGTGGCGTTTCCGCCCGATACCGACACGCCGCAGCTCGCTTACGAGACGCCGCTCAGGCCGGCCGCGACCGCGGCCTTCGCGGCGGGCGGCGGGGTATGGAGCGCCGAGACAATCGCGCGCGCGATCATCGCGGGCGCCGAGAAGGGGCGATTTGCCGTTACGCCCGGCTGGGGGTTGACGGCTGGCGCCTGGCTGCAGGGGCTCGCGGCGCCGCTGCTGCGGGCCAGGCAGCTCAAGCTGCTGCGCCGGAACGCGAAATAGCGTCCACAACCGCATTTTGGCGCTCGCCGCGGCAGGACAGGCCGAATTTTGCCCACCTTCCCGCACATGCTACGAATATGGTCGGCTATCGTTCATATTGCGGTGCACTATCGGTCTTTCGATCGCAGGGGCGTCAGTGTAAAAGGTTTACAAACGAGGTCGCGCTCGCGCATGCGATGCGTGCAAGTGGTTTTGTTGCGCGGGCTTGGGCTGCCGCGCGGTGGTGATTCGTGGTGGTTTACGGAGCGCGGCGCGCCATTGCGGGCGAAGCGGGCGCTCAAGTGAGGCAATTTGACCGAACTCGTCTTCAAGAAGCGTTCGGACCTCGTTTCGGTCCATAACCTGGCGTTGATCGGCCAAGCCTGCCGTCTGCCGGGCGCCGATGATGCGGATGCGCTCTGGCAGCTTCTCGACGAAGCCCGCTCCTCGGTCTCGGCGCGCCCGGTCGACCGCTGGCGCGTGGAGCGCTTCCTGCATCCGCGCCGCACCGAGCCGGGCTTCAGCTACACCTTCGCGGGGGGCTATATCGAGCATCCGCTGGCCTTCGACCCGGCGGTGTTCGGCATCTCGCCGCGCGAGGCGCAGCAGATCGACCCGCAGCAGCGCCTCCTGCTCGAGGTGGTCTGGGAGGCGCTCGAAGATGCGGGAATCGCTCCGTCGAGCCTCGCGGGCGAGCCGGTCGGCGTCTATGTCGGCGCCTCCAACGTCGACTATCAGAATGCGGCCTCGACCGATCCGGCGGCGATCGAGAGCCATTTCATGACGGGCAATTCCCTGTCGATCGTCTCGAACCGCATCTCCTACGTCTTCGACTGGCGAGGGCCGAGCTTCACGGTCGATTCGGCCTGCTCCTCCTCCTTCGCGGCGCTCGCCCAGGCGATGGCGGCGATCGATGCCGGGATCATCGACACGGCGGTGGTGGCGGGCGTGAACCTGCTGCTCTCGCCCGCGCCCTTCATCGGCTTCTCGCGCGCCTCGATGCTGTCGCCGACCGGGCTGTGCCGGCCGTTCTCGGCCGATGGCGACGGCTATGTGCGCTCCGAAGGCGCGATCGCCATCGTCCTGCGCCGGCTCGACGCGGCGCGCACCCAGGGCAACCGGATCCGCGCCGTGGTCACGGCGGGCGGCGTCAATTCGGACGGGCGCACCAACGGCATCTCGCTGCCCTCCGTCGACGGGCAGCGCCGGCTGCTGGAGGCGACCTACGACGCGCTCGGCCTCGATCCGAACATGCTCGCCTTCGTGGAGGCGCACGGCACCGGCACGCCGGTCGGCGATCCGGCCGAGGCGACCGCGATCGGCCAGGCGCTCGGCCGGCGGCGGCGCGGCGCACTGCCGATCGGATCGATCAAGTCCAATATCGGGCATCTCGAATGCGTCTCGGGCCTGGCGGGCCTGCTGAAGACGTCGCTCGCCTTCGAGAAGCGCCTCTATCCGCCGACGCTCTATCTGGAGCGGACCAATCCGAACATCGATTTCCCGGATCTCAACCTGCTGCCGACGCGCCAGGCGATGCCGCTGCCGGCCGACGAGATCCTGCATGCCGGCATCTGCAACTACGGGTTCGGCGGCACCAACGCGCATATCGTGATGCGCAGCGCCACTGCCGAGGAGGCGCGCGGCCGCGCCGAGGACGGCAAGGCCGAGCCCGGCAAGCTGCTGACGCTCTCGGCGCGCTCGAAGGAAAGCCTGGCGGCGCTGGCGGGCGCCTATGCGGATGCGCTCGAGGCCGAAGATGCCAAGCCCGGCCTGATCGCGGCGGCGACCGGCTACGAGCGCGATCTGCTGGATCACCGCCTCGTGCTGCCGGTCGGCGATGGGCGCGAGATGGCGGCGAGCCTGCGCCTGGTCGCGGCCGGCGAGGATGCGGCGCCGCGCGTCGCGACCGGCACGGCCGCGGGGCGCGCCGGCAAGGTCGCGTTCGTCTATAGCGGCAACGGCGCGCAGTGGGTCGGCATGGGCCGCCTCGCCCTGACGCGCAATCCCGTCTTCCGGCGGACGCTGAACGAGATAGACGCGCTGTTCCGGCCGATGGCGGGCTGGTCGATCGTCGACGCGATGGTCGCGTCCGACCTCGACGAGCAGCTGAAGAAGACCTCGGTCGCGCAACCCATCCTGTTCGCCATCCAGGTGGCGCTGACGCGCGCCCTCGGCGAAGCCGGAATCGCGCCCGACATGGTGCTCGGCCACAGCGTCGGCGAGGTCGCGGCGGCGCATGCGAGCGGTGCGCTCGACCTCGCCGACAGTGTCTATCTGATCCACCATCGCAGCCAGCGGCAGGAGGATGTCGCCGGGCAGGGCACCATGATGGTGCTGGCCCAGAGCGAGACGGCGGCGCGCGAATTCCTCGCGGCGCATCCGGAGTTCGAGGCCGAGATCGCGGCCGTCAACGGTCCGGGCTCGGTCACGCTGACGGGGCGGGGCGAGGCGATCGCGGGCCTCGCCAAGGCGGCGCGCAAGGCACGCATCGCGACCGTCGCGCTGGCGATCGATTATCCCTTCCATT
>JBDHTH010000015.1:0-16090 GCA_039808545.1 Phreatobacteraceae bacterium
ATTCATTGTCATCTCCATACGCCCCATCGCCGCGCCATTGCGGAGACACCCGAGGCGAAGTTTTCAGGACCACTGACGTTGCCCCCAAGTTTTATCCAGCCATGAGTGGAGTCGGGCGGTTGGCTTGCCCCTGTGGGGCGGGTTGAGCGACGGGCGGAGGCGCGGAGCTGTCCAGGTGGCGCAGCGCCGGAGCCCGTCGCGGGCGGAAGGCGGTGGCGAAGTCGGCCGGGGTCAGCCAGCCGAGCCGGGAGTGCGGTCGTTCGGTGTTGTAGTCACAGCGCCAGGCTTCCAGCGCGGCGCGGGCGTGGGGCAGCGAGCGGAACAGGGTTTCGTTCAAGAGCTCGTCGCGGAGCCGGCCGTTGAAGCTTTCGACGAAGCCGTTCTGCTGGGGCTTGCCGGGAGCGATGTAGTGCCAGCCGACCCGGCTGGCATCGGCCCAGGCGAGGATGGCGTTGGAGGTCAGCTCCGTTCCGTTATCGCTGACGATGGTGCCCGGCTTGCCGCGCAGTGCGATGATGTGGTCGAGCTCGCGGACGACCCGGGCGCCGGAGAGCGAGGTGTCGGCCACCAGCGCCAGGCACTCCCGGGTGCAGTCGTCGACCACCACCAGGATGCGGAAGCGGCGGCCGTCGAGGAGTTGGTCGGACACGAAGTCGAGCGACCAGCGCGCGTTGGGCCCCAGCGGTAGCGCGAGCGGAGCCCTGGTGCCCATGGCGCGCTTGCGGCCGCCGCGGCGCCGCACCTTGAGCCGCTCCTCGCGGTAGAGCCGGAACAGCCGCTTGTGATTGACCACATAACCCTCCCGCCGCAGCAGGATGTGCAGACGCCGGTAGCCGAACCGCCGGCGCTCATGGGCCAGCGCCTTCATCCGGTCACGCAGGCCGGCATCGTCGAGCCGCCGCGTCCGGTAGCGCACCGTCATCCGGCTGGCACCGAGCATCATGCACGCCCGCCGCTCGCTCACCCCGAACCGGTCCCGGAGAAGAGCGACCGCCTCTCGCCTAGCGGCGGGCGTCACCATTTTTTTGCGAGCAGCTCCTTCAGCCCGGCATTGTCGAGCATGGCGTCGGCCAGGAGCCGTTTCAGCTTGGTGTTCTCGTCTTCCAGCCCCTTCAGCCGCTTCGCCTCGGACACGTCGAGGCCGCCATATTTGGCCTTCCACTTGTAAAAGGTCGCGCTGCTCAGCCCGTGCTTGCGGCACACCTCCGCGGTCGGCACGCCGGCTTCCTGCTCACGCAGGATCGCCACGATCTGCTCTTCCGAAAACCTCGAGCGCTTCATCGGTCCGGTCCCTCTCAGGCCGGACTCCACATCAAACCGGATTACAGGCAGGGGGCAACGTCAATGACTCTCGGAGATCGTGGCTTCACGGGTTTCGCTGATTTCGAAATGGCCATTGAATACTCGTTCTGATGCGTCGTCCGGGAGTTGATATCTCTGGAGCCACGGCCGTCCGAGGCGCTTAAAACTCAGTCTGTCCTCCTATCAAGGAGGAAACGCCTTCGGCAAGGGCGTGCTTTGCGGAGAGATCGACAGAATTGTCAATCTGGACGGCGCAGCCAGGAATCTCTCGTTTGGTACGGCTGTCAGTACCTACGTCGTGTGGATCGATACTGCTTCAAGAGGGTACGCATATTCGCCCCAATATGCCGAGCTTTCCTCATGGCATGCTCGATGTGGCAGCATCCGTACCGCCTCAAGGTCAACTTACGAGCATGCCTTTACAATTCGCCAGGATCGGTAAAACGTTCCATAGAAAGAAGTACTTGGTGGAGCCAGGCGGAATCGAACCGCCGACCTCTTGAATGCCATTCAAGCGCTCTCCCAACTGAGCTATGGCCCCACTGACGGTTCCGGGAAACGCTCGCGTGGAACGCTTTCCTGTCGGGGGCGGTGCGGGCACCGCCTGGAACCGGCTGCCCGATCGGATCGGGCGGGAAACTGCCCGGTCGGGACCGGGCGGAAGATCCGCCCGCCGAAGCAGGCGGGCGTCTATTGTCACATCGTCGGGCGCCGCGCAAGGGCGTCGGCGTCACGATTCGTCGTCATCCTCCGGCGTGTCGCCGATGAGGTCGGTGACGTCGGTGTTCTCGTCCTCGTCATCCTCGAGAAACGTGTCGTCGTCGGCCTCGTCGTCATCGACGTCGACGTCCGGATCGGCGCCCACATCCTTGGCCGGGGCGGCCTCGTCGTCGGCGTCCTCCAGGCTGACGAGATCGACATCGCTCGTCTCGACCTCGCTCTTGTCCTCGTCCTTGGCGACGGGCTGCGGGCGGGCCGCCTCGCGACGCGGCGCGGCGGCCGCGACCTCGAACACAGTGCCGCATTTCGGACAGACGATCGGCGTTCTGCCGAGGTCGTAAAATTTGGCGCCGCAGCCGGCGCAAAGCCGCTTGGTGCCGAGTTCTGGCTTGGCCACGTCCAATCCTCAGTTCGTCGGGAATCGGCGGGTCGTTTGGCCTGCCGCGCCGCGCATGTCAAGGGAGAGTTGATGCCGCCGCCGGCGCGCCGTTCAGGCGGCCGGCAGGCAGGCCGGGCCGAGCGGGGCGAAGCTCTTGTAGGTCAAGATGAATTCGCGATGCCCCAGCGCCTCGGAGGCGGTCCTGGCGCCGTTGCCGAGCGCGACGATCAGATCGCGAATCTCGGCGCCGACCGCGTCGAGCGAGGCGCGTCCTTCGAGGATCCTGCCGGCATCGACATCCATGTCCTCGGCCATGCGCCGATAGGTCTCCGGATTGGCGCAGATCTTGACCACCGGGGAGATCGCCGAGCCGACCACCGAGCCGCGTCCGGTCACGAACAGCACCGCATGCGCGCCGCAAGCGATCAGCTCGGCGATCTCGGCATTGTCGTTGATGTTCGGAAAGCCGAAGCGGACCTCGCCATCCGGCACGACGTCGAGCAGATAGAGGCCGCCTGTCGGCGGGATATCGCCCGGCTTGACGATGCCGGTGATCGGCGAGGCGCCGGATTTGGCATAGGCGCCCATCGACTTCTCCTCGATGGTGGAGAGGCCGCCATCGGCATTGCCGGCCGCGAAGGACCCGTAGCCGAGCGTCGCATAGTAGCGCGCCGCCTTGGCGACGCTCGCCTCGAGCTCGGCGCCGAGCGCCGGGGTAATCGCGCGCGCCGCCATGATGTGCTCGCAGCCGATCAGCTCGCCGGTCTCCTCGAAGATGCAGGTCGCGCCCTCCTTGACCAGCATGTCGAAGGCGCGGCCCGCCGCCGGGTTGCCGGTGATGCCGGAGGTGCCGTCCGAGCCGCCGCAGACCGTGCCGATGACGAGCTCGTCGACGCGCATCGGCACGCGCGTGGCGACCTCGCGGGCCTTCAGCGTCTCGGCGATCCAGGCCCGGCCTTCCGTCATCGACTTGCGGGTGCCGCCCGCCGCCTGGATGACGATGGTGTGGACCGGCCGGCCGCTCTCGCGGATCTTCGCCGCAAGCCCGTATTTGTCGAAGCTCTCGCAGCCGAGCGAGATCAGCAGCGCGCCGGCGACGTTCGGATGCGTGCAGAGCCGCTCCATCATCTTCTGCGCATAGGGGTTCGGATAGCAGCCCGGAAAGCCGATGACGTGCACGTCCCGGTCGGCGAAGGGCATCGCGATCTCGCGCGCCACATGGTGGGCGCATTCCACCAGATAGGCGACGAGGACGACGTCGCGGATGCCCTTGCGGCCGTCGGCCCGAGGGTAGCCGAGGAGCGGCGCTTCGGCGACTGTGCTCATAGCGCCTTCTCCCCGTGCTCTTCCTGCGCGTCGATCAGGTGATAGGTCGGCGTGTAGTCGCTCTTCACATTGTGCACATGCACGCTCTCGCCGGGCGCGATCGGCCCTGTCGCGGAGCCGATCGGCGCGCCGTATTTCAGGATCTTCTCGCCGGGCGCGATGGCGCGGCGGGCAAGCTTGTGGCCGAGCTTCAGATCGGCCGCGAGGGTGATCGCTTCGCCCTCGATCAGCACGCTTTCGCCGGCCGCGATCCGGGCCCGCGCGACGAAGACGTTGTCGCGCGGATCGAGGAGGAGCAACCGGTCGTCGGACGCCGCCATGGCGCGCCTCAGAACTTGCCGAATTTCAGATAGGCTTCCTGCGGATCGATGCCCGACAGGATGGCGGTGCGCACCTTGTTCTCGGTCGAGATGTCGGTCTCGGCCTTCTCGATCACCTCGGCGACGATTTCCTTCGGCACCACGATGGCGCCGTCGCGGTCGGCGATCAGATAATCGCCTGGCTGGACCGTCACGTCGCCGATCCGGATATCGACGTCGACGCCGTCGGGCAGCCAGACGCCGACGATGTCGCGCGGCGTATAGCCTTTCGACCAGGTCTCGAACTGCATCTCGATCAGGAAGTCGACGTCGCGGATCAGCCCGTCGACGAGGCAGCCGAGCACGCCCTTGTTCTTCAGCGTCTCGGCCGAGAGCTCGCCCATATTGGCGATCTCCATGGTGTTCGGCTGCGCCACCCAGACATGGCCGGGCTTCGCCTTCGACAGAAGGCCGGTCCAGGCCAGCAGCGTCTCATGCGCGTCGAACTTGCCGTATTTGCCGTTGATCGTGAAGATCGGCCCGGCGAGGCGGCGCTCGGGAAATAGCGGGCGCAGCTCGGGCGGCAGCGTGAAGTCGGCGTGCCCCATCTTGCGCATCACGTCATGCACGACGCCGGTGTAGCAGCCCGCAAGGCGTCTCGTCAGTTCGTCCTGGTTCACGTCGCGTTTCCTCGGGGTGGGTCGCGTTCGCCGCGACACGGATCAATGCCGCGATCTTAGACCGGGCGAACCGCGCCGCAAGGCGCGCCGCCGCCGGTCGCGCATGCCGGCTTCGCGCATCAGCGCGCCGCGATCATCGCCTCGGCGAGCGGCAGCAGGCGGTGCTTCTGGATCTTGCCGGTGGCGGCGGCGGGCATCTGGTCGACGATGAAGACATGCTGCGGGCGCTTGTAAGGCGCGAGGCGCCCGGCGAGGAAGGCCCGCAGCCCAGCGGTCGTCACGCCGCTGCCCGGCGCCGCCTCGACGAAGGCGACGATCTCCTCGTTGCCGTCCACCGGCCGGCCGATCACGGCCGCCATCAGCACGCCGGGGCAGGCGTTCAGCGCCGTCTCGATCTCGGGCGGATAGACGTTGAAGCCGGAGCGGATGATCAGCTCCTTGCAGCGGCCGACCAGGAACAGGTTGCCGTCCGCGTCGTAGCGGCCGAGATCGCCGGTGTGGAAGAAGCCCTCGGCATCGATCGCGGCGGCGGTGGCGGCCGGATCGCGATAGTAGCCGAGCATCAGGGTCGGCCCGCGCACCAGCATCTCGCCGACCTCCCCGGCCGCCCTGGCGCCGGCGATCTTGACCTCCACACCCGGCAGCGGCGGGCCGATGCTGTCATCCGATCGCGGGTCCTCGATGCGGGTCTGCGACACGGTCGGGGCGCATTCGGTGAGGCCATAGCCGTTGTTGAGCACGGCGCCGAGCCGGGCCTCCACGCGCCGCTTCCAGTCGATGTCGAGCGGCGCGCCGCCGGCCGAGAGATAGCGCAGCCGCGGCGCGCGAAGCGGCAGGCCGGCCGCGTCGAGATGGCCGACCAGCTTGGCGTACATCGCCGGCACGCCCTGGAACACCGTGACGCCGCCCGCGAGCGCGTCGGCGAGCGCCTCTGGCGTGAAGCGCGGCACCAGCATCAGCGCGCCGCCGGCGTAGAGCGTGCCGAGGCAGGTTGAGGACAGGCCGAAGACATGCGAGACGGGCAGCACCGCATAGACCAGATCGTCGGGTGAAAGCGCCCGCAGCGCGCCGGAGACGCGGGCGATGAACAGGACGTTCGCATGGCTGAGCATCACGCCTTTCGGCGTGCCGGTAGTGCCGGAGGTATAGAGCAGAGCCGCGACCTGCCGCGCGCCATCGGCGAAGACCGGCTCGGCCTCGGCCGGACGATGGCCCGCGACGGAGGCGGCGCCATAGGCCGGATGGTCGCGGCGCAGGGCGCCGAACCGCGCCGCATGCGCCCCGGCCTCGGCCGAGACGCCGTCCGTGCCGACGATCACGCGCGGCGTTGCATGCTCGGCGATGCGGTCGATCTCGGCGGCGCTGAGGCGAGCGTTGACGAGCACCGCCCAGGCATCGAGCCGGCTCGCCGCCATCAGGAAGGCGATCAGCGCGGCGCAGTTCTCGTTGAGGATCAGCAGCCGGTCGCCGCCGCGCAAGCCCGCCGCGCGCAGCGCCGCCTCGGCGGCATCGACCGCATCGCGGAAGTCGGCCCAGGTGAAGCGGCGCCCGTCATGGTCGATCAGCGCCGGCGCGTCCGGCCGCTCGGCCGCGTGCCGGTCGGCGATCTGGTGGATGCGCGTGATCATCCGCCGGCCTTGCGGATCATGTCGCGGGCGATGACGAGCTGCTGGATCTGGGTCGTGCCCTCGTAGATGCGGAACAGCCGGACGTCGCGGTAGAAGCGCTCGATGCCGTAATCCGCGACGTAGCCTGCCCCGCCATGGATCTGCACGGCGCGATCGGCGACGCGGCCGACCATCTCGCTCGCGAACATCTTGCAGCAGGCGGCATCGCCCGCCACGTCCTCGCACGCATCCTTGCGGCGCGCCGTCTCCTCGATCATGGCGCGGGCCGCGAAGGCCTCGGCGCGGCTGTCGGCGAGCATCGCCTGGACGAGCTGGAAATCCGCGATGCGCTGGCCGAACTGCCGGCGCTCCAGCGCGTATTTCAGCGAATCGGCGATCAGCCGCTCGGCCGCGCCGACGCAGACCGCCGCGATATGCAGGCGGCCGCGATCGAGCACCTTCATCGCGGTCTTGAAGCCCTGGCCGAGCTTGTCGGGCCCGCCGATCACCGCGTCGCGGGACACGCGCACGCGGTCGAAGGTGACGTCGGCGACATGCGCGCCCTGCTGGCCCATCTTCTTCCAGTTCGGCCCGACCGAGAGGCCGGGCAGCCCCGCCTCCACCAGGAAGGCGCTGATGCCGCGCGCGCCCTTCGCGGCCGGATCGGTGCGCGCGAACACGGTGAAGAGCCCTGCCTCCGGCGCATTGGTGATGAAGCGCTTGGTGCCGCTGAGCAGGAAGGTGTTGCCGTCCGGCTCGGCGCGCGTCTTCAGGCTCGCGGCGTCGGAGCCCGACTCGGCCTCGGTCAGGCAGAAGGAGCCGATGATCTCGCCGCTCGCAAGGCGCGGCAGGTAGCGGATCTTCTGCGTCTCGGTGCCGTCGATGACGAGGGCCTGCGCGCCGATGCCGTTATTGGTGCCGATGATCGAGCGGATCGCCGGCGAGACCGTGCCGATCAGGAACGCGATCCTGACCTCCTCGGCCATCGTCAGGCCGATGCCGCCATAGGCGGCGGGGATCGACAGGCCGAAGAGGCCGAGCTCGCGCATCTTGGCGACGAGATCGGCCGGCATCCGGTCATGCTCGGCGATCGTCGCTTCGAGCGGCCTCAGGCCGTTGCGCACGAAGCGGTCGATCGTCCCGAGCAACTGGTCAAAGGTTTCGGGATCGAGCGCCACGTGATCTCCCCGCCATCCTGGGTTAGAGGTCGGCCATTGTGATGCGGCCGCGCGAGGCCCGCAATCGGGGGATGGCGATGGCGCAGAACATCTATGACCGTCCGGATTTCTTCGCGGGCTACAGCAGCCTGCCGCGCTCCGTGCGCGGCCTCGAGGGCGCGCCCGAATGGCCGGCGATTCGCGCCATGCTGCCGCCGCTCGCGGGCCGGCGCGTCGTCGATCTCGGCTGCGGCTTCGGCTGGTTCGCGCGTTTCGCGCGGGGCGCGGGCGCCGCCGAGGTGCTCGGCCTCGACCTATCGGAGAAGATGATCGCACGGGCGCGCGCCGAGACGGACGATCCGGCGATCACCTACCGGATCGCGGATCTGGAGACGCTTGAGCTGCCGGCCGGGCGCTTCGACCTCGCCTATGGCAGCCTGGCGTTCCACTACGTCGCGGATTTCGACCGCCTTGCGGGCACGATCCACCAGGCGCTGGCGCCGGGCGGCACGCTGGTCTTCACCATCGAGCACCCGATCTACATGGCGCCGCGCCGGCCCGGCTGGACCCTCGACGCCGAGGGACGCCGCACTTGGCCGCTCGACGCCTATTCGGTGGAGGGCGAGCGCATCACCGACTGGCTCGCGAAAGGCGTCGTGAAATACCATCGCACGCTCGGCACGACGCTCAACACGCTGATCGGCGCCGGCTTCGCGATCCGCCATGTCGAGGAATGGCGGCCGAGCGCCGCGATGGTCGCGGCCGACCCGGCCTTCGCCGAGGAGCTCGACCGGCCGATGTTCCTGCTGGTGCGGGCCGACCGGGCGGCCTGAGGCTCAGGCGCCCGTTTCGGCCACCACGGCCCGCGCGCCCTCGCGCCAGAGGCGGGCGAGCGCCGCCGTCACCGGCACGGTGAATTGCGGGTTGTCGCGCAGGTCCTTGCCGAACACCTCGTCGATCGCCAGCAGCGCCTTGGCGGCGACCTCCGGCGTCGGCTGGTTGGCGGCGACCTTCAGCCGCGCCTCCAGCGGATCGTTCAGCGCATATTCGCCGCCATCGGCGTCGCGCCCGGCCGCGAAGCGCATCCAGGCCGCGACCGCGAGCGCCAGATGGTCGATCGGCCGGCCGGCCGCGAGATTGTCGCGGATCGGGCCGAGCAGCCGCTGCGGCAGCTTCTGCGAGCCGTCCATCGCGATCTGCACGAGGCGGTGGCGCAGGGAAGGGTTGCGGAAACGCTCGACCAGCCTTGCCGTATAGGCGGCCGTGTCGATCGTCTCGGCGAGAGTCGGGGCGGCCTCGCGCCAGACGCCGTCGAGGACGCGCGGCAGGTCGGCGTCGTTCATCGCGTCCGCGACCGTCTCCAGGCCGAGCAGGCGGCCGAGATAGGCGAGCGTGGAATGCGCGCCGTTCAGCAGGCGCAGCTTCATCAGCTCGAAGGGCTCGACATCCGAGACGAGCTCGGCGCCGCTCAGTTCGAAGCGCGGCCGGCCGGCCGGGAAATGATCCTCGATCACCCATTGCGCGAAGGGCTCGCCCATCACGGGCCAGGCATCGGTCAACCCAAGCGCCTCCGCGACCATGGCGCGGTCCGCATCGGTCGTGGCCGGCACGATGCGGTCGACCATGGTGGAAGGGAACGCGACCTCGTCGGCGACATGCCGGCCGAGGGCCGGGTCGAGGAGCTCGGCGTAGCGCGTCAGCACGCGCTTCAGCGTCTTGCCGTTCGCCGGCAGATTGTCGCAGGAGACGACCGTGAAGGGCGGGGTGCCGGCCGCCCGGCGGACCTTCAGCGCCGCCGCCAGGAAGCCCGGCGCCGAGCGCGGCCGGTCGGGATTGGCGAGATCGTGGACGATGTCGGGATGGTTCTCGGCGAGCGTGCCGGTCGCCGGATCGTGGCAATAGCCCTTCTCGGTGACCGTCAGGGTGACGATCTTCACGGAGGGCCGGCTCATGGCGGCGATCAGGCCGGCCGGGTCCTCGGGCGCGACCAACACGTCCTGGATCGCGCCGATGATCCGCAGCGCGGTGGTCTCGCCACGGATCGCCAGCGTGTAGAGCCCGTCCTGGGGCTTGAGCGCATCGCGCGTGGCCGCGCTGCGCAGCGAGGCCGCGACGATGCCCCAGCCGGTCTCGCCACGCGCCAGCGCGTCGTCGACATAGGCCGCCTGATGGGCGCGGTTGAACGCGCCGACCCCGAGATGGACGATGCCGGTCTCGATGGCTGCCCGGTCATAGGCGGGCTGTGCCACCTCCTTCGGCAGCGACGCCAGGGTCGCGGCCGAAAGGCGCTTCGTCTCGGTCATTCCGCCATCCTCAATGCGCGTCGGATCGCTTGGCGCGGGTCACGATCTGCGTCGGATTGACGAATTGCAGCGCGATGATCAGCCACACCAGGGTGACCACCATATAGACCACCGCCATGGCGGCAATCGACTGCACGGAGCGCACGCCGGCCGCGAAGACCGAATAGTAGAGCGCGACGACGAGCGTCTGGCTGGTCGGGCCGGCCGTCAGGAAGGTCAGCTCGAACATGGCGATGGTGCGCACCAGCACCAGCAGCAGCGCCGCGAGGATGCCGGGCAGCAGCAGCGGCAGCAGCACATGGATGAACAGCTTGAAGGTGTTGGCGCCGAACACCCGCGCGGCCGCCTCCACCTTGGTGTCGATCTGCTCGATGAACGGGATCATCACCAGGATCACGAAAGGCACGGTCGGCACGAGATTGGCGAGGATGACGCCCCACATCGTGCCGCCGAGGCCGCTCTGGTAGAGCACCGTCGCGAGCGGGATGCCGAAGGTCACGGGCGGCACCAGCAGCGGCAGCAGGAACAGCAGCATCACGGCCTTCTTGCCGGGAAACTCCCGCCGCGCCATCGCGTAGGCGGCCGGCACGCCGAGCAGGGCCGACAGGGCGACCACCGCGAATACGATCTGGAAGGTCACGATCAGCACGTCGCCGAGCTGGAACTCGGCCCAGGCCGAGGCGTACCAGCGCGTCGTGTAGCCGTCCGGCAGCCAGGTGCGGAGCCAGCGCGACGCGAAGGAGGAGACCAGAACCGAGCCGATCATCCCGAACAGGTTGAGGACGAAGAACCCGACCGTCACCCAGACGGCCCAGGCCCACAGTCTTTCGGTCAGCGATTTCTGCATGGTGATCAGCCCTTACCGCCGGCCACGGGGCCCTTGTAGAAGAGGTTGCGCGCCCACAGGACGATCACGACGACCACGAGCTGCACGACGCCCATGATGATCGCGATCGCGGACGCCATGGCGTAGTCGTAATCCTCGAACGCCGCCTGATAGGCCGCGTAGGAAATGACGCGCGTCGAGCCGGCCGGCTCGCCCAGCATGATCGCCGAGGGGAACACCGCGAAGGCCTGCACGAAGGAGAGCAGGAAGGTGATCGCCAGCCCCGGCACCAGCAGCGGCAGGAAGATCTCGCGGAAGCGCTGCGAGGCCTTGGCGCCGAGCGTGGCGGCGGCGTTCTCGAGCGCCGGATCGATGCCGGTCACGTAGGAGAGCGTCAGCAGGAACGTGAAGGGGAAGCCGGTGATGACCAGCGACAGGAACACGCCCCAGTAATTGTGCGTCAGCTTCACGGGGTTGGAGATCAGCCCGATCGTCATCAGCGTGCGGTTGAACCAGCCCTGCGGCCCGAGATAGGTCAGCAGGCCCTCGGCGACGAGCACGGTGCCGAGCGTGATCGGCACGACGAGGATCGTGGTCAGGAGCCGCTGCCGGGTCATCAGGCGGACGCGGAACGCGATCGGGATCGCCAGCAGCAGGTTGAGGATCGTCACCGGCAGCGCGATGCGGAACGTCTTGGTGATCGTCTCGTACTGGAACGGGTCGGAGAAGAACTTCTGGTAGTTGGCAAGCGCCGGGATGCTTGCCTTCACGGCCTCGACCGTCTCGGGCTTCGGCTGGAACGACAGCCAGAACCCGTAGGCGAAGGGGTAGATGAACAGCGCCAGCAGGAACAGCACCGCCGGCACGACCAGCAGCGTGATCGCGTCGAGCCCGCGCAGAGAGAGGCGGCGCGAGAGCGAGAGGTCGTCGGCGCGCGGCGCAGCGGGAGAGGGGGTCGCGGTGCTCATGCGGCCATCCCCGAATAGACGAGCGCGCGCGAGGGCTCGGCCGCGAGATGCACGGCCGTGCCGTTGGCGAGCCTGGTATGCGAGCGGAAGACCAGCTCGGAGCCGCTCGGCCCCTTGGCGGTGCCGACGAACTCCTTGCCGCGATACTCCATCGTCTCGACCGTGGCGGGCACGCCGGCGGCGGCCGGCTCGAGGTCGTCGGGGCGGACCGCGAGAACCGCGCTCTCGCCCGCGATCGGCTCGCGCAGCGTCGCCTTGACCATGCTGTCGCCGATCTGGACCGTGACGAGCGCTCCGGCCTTGCCGTCGCCCTCGCGGGCCACGATCTTGCCGGGCACGCGGTTGCGGAAGCCCATGAACTCGGCGACGTCGAGATGGGCCGGGCGGATATAGAGATCTTCCGGCGTGCCGACCTGGCGGATCTGGCCGTCGCGCATCACCACGATGCGGTCAGCGAGCGAGAGCGCCTCGTCCTGGTCATGCGTGACGTAGATGGTGGTGGAGCCGAGGCTCTGGTGGATGCGGCGGATCTCGGCCCGCATCTCCAGGCGCAGCTTGGCGTCGAGGTTGGAGAGCGGCTCGTCCATCAGCACGAGCGGGGGCTCCACGACGATGGCGCGGGCGATCGCAACGCGCTGCTGCTGGCCGCCCGAGAGCTGGCCCGGCAGCTTGGCGGCCTGCGATTCCAGGCGCACCAGGCGCAGCGCCTCGTCGGAGCGCTTATCGGCCTCGGCGCTGCCGACGCCGCGCATCTTCAGCCCGAAGCCGACATTCTTGCGCACCGTCATATGCGGAAAGAGCGCGTAGTTCTGGAACACCATGCCGAAGCCGCGTTCCTCGGGGCGCAGGAGGTCGATGCGCTTGTCGTCGAGCAGGATCGCGCCCGCCGTCACGTCGAGCAGTCCCGCGATGCAGTTGAGCGCCGTCGACTTGCCGCAGCCCGAGGGGCCGAGCAGCGCGACGAACTCGCCCCGCGGAATCTCCAGATTGACGTCGTTCAGCGCCTTCATCGAACCGAAGGAACGCGAGACGTGATCGAGCTTCAAAGACTTGAAGGAAGAGGATGCAAGCATGACGAAACCATCGCGCGAGAGCAAAAAGGCTGGAGCGACTCTTAGCCGCTCCAGCCGCTGGTGGAACGTTATTTCTTCTTCGCGCCGACCTGCTCGTCCCATATTCTGAACGCCGCGACCATCTTGTCGGGCGTCAGCGGGACCTCGATCGGATTGTCAGCGATCAGCTTCTCGTATTTGGGCCGGCCGAATTCGGCGATCGCCTTCTGGCTCTCGGGCGGCGCCATGGAGAGCGGCACGTCCTTCACGGCAGGGCCGGGATAGAAGTATCCCTCGTCATAGGTGTAGGCCTGCTGCTTCGGGCTCAGCACGTGGTTGATGAGGTCGAGCACGACCGCCAGCTTCTCGTCCGAGATGCCCTTCGGCACATACATGTATTGCGCGTCCGAGACCCAGTGGAAGCCCTTCAGGGTCTGGATCTTGGCCTCCTTCGGCACGATGCCGAGGACGCGCGGGTTGATGTCCCAGCCAGTGGTCGAGATGATGATGTCGCGCGAGCCCTCGCCGAGCTCCTTCATCGTCGCGCCCGTGCCGGTCGGATAGTACTCGACGTACTGGCCGAGCTCCTTGAGGTAGGCCCAGGTCTTCTCCCAGCCGTTCACCGGGTCCTTCGGATCCTTGTCGCCGAGGAGATAGGGCAGGCCCATCAGCCAGGTGCGTCCCGGCCCCGAATTGGCCGGGCGGGCATAGAGGAAGCGGTTGGGATGCGCCTTCGCCCAGGCCATCAGCTCGTCGGTCGTGGTCGGCGGCGTCGGCACCTTCGCGGGCATGTATTCGAGCAGCGGGCCGGACGGGTAGTAGACCATGCACATGCCCTGCCCCTGGCCGAGATTGTGCATGTCGAGCGAGGCCTTGAAATAGATGTCGGCGGGCTTCGGAAGCGACGCCTGGTGCTGCGGCAGGAGCTCGATCCAGAGCTTCTGCTCGATGCCGGCCGCGAGCGCGTCGAGGCCGCCGAGCACGAGGTCGAGATCGACGCGGTTGGCGCTCTGCATCGCCTTGATCTTGCCGGGCAGCTCAGGCGCCGGCGCCTTCGTGAAGGTGATGCGCGAGACGACGTTCGGCTTGGCGTCGCGATAATTCTCGATCGGCTTCTGCACGAGCGCCAGCGCGCCGCCGACATCGACGATGTTCAGCGTGATCGGCGATTTCGGCAGCGCCAGGCCCTGCGCCCCGGCGGGCGCGATGCCGAGCGCCGCAGCGCCCGCGACGCCGCCGAGAAAGCCGCGGCGCGAAAGGTCATTGAAGTCGGTCATGGCTGTTCCTCCCCAGGAATGACGAGCCGCGCTCCCGGTGCCCGGTGTTGTCGCGGGTGAAGTCTCTCTACGGCGGCGCGCCTCGCGATCGAAACGATCCAAACGCGCCGCGATGCACGGATCAACGAGTTGGGCCGACGCGCCGGGAGGTCCCGGCGCGGGCCGTCACAGTTTGTAGGCTTCTTTTGCGAGGCGATATGTCAGGTCGTGCGCGATCTCGTGCGCCTCGTCCTCGTCGAGCCGGTGGTCGGCGACGCGCTCGGCGAGGAACGCGCAGTCGATGCGCCGCGCCACGTCGTGACGGGCCGGAATCGAGAGATAGGCGCGCGTGTCGTCGTTGAAGCCGACCGTGTTGTAGAAGCCGGCCGTCTCGGTGGTCAGCTCACGATAGCGCTTCATGCCGTCGGCCGAGTCGAAGAACCACCAGGCCGGACCGAGCTTCAGGCACGGATAGTGGCCGGCCAGCGGCGCCAGCTCGCGGCTGTAGCTGGTCTCGTCGAGCGTGAAGAGGATCAGCGAGAAATCCCTGGAATTGCCGACGAGGTCGAGCAGGGGCTTCAGCGCGCCGACATAGTCGGTGCGGGTCGGGATGTCGGCGCCCATGTCCTTGCCGAAACGGGCGAAGATCGAGGGATTGTGGCTGCGCCAGCAGCCCGGATGGATCTGCATCACCATCCCGTCCTCGACGCTCATCTTCGCCATCTCGGTGAGCATCTGGGCGCGGAACAGTTCCGCGTCCTCGGCCGAGGCGTCGCCCCTGGTGACGCGGGCGAACAGCGCCTCGGCGTCGACCGGGCTCAGATTGGCGGTGCGGGCCGAGGGGTGGCCGTGATCGCTCGAGGTGGTGCCGAACTCCCGGAAGAAGGCGCGCCGGCGCCGATGCGCCTCCAAATAGCCGCGCCACGAGAAGGCGTCGCAGCCCGAGACTTCCGAGAAGAGCTTGAGATTGTCGAGGAAGCCCTCGGCTTGCGGATCGACCACGCCGTCCGGCCGATAGGCGCTGACGAGGCGGCCGTGCCAGCCCGACGCCTTCACGGCCGCGTGATGCTTCAGGTCGTCGGTCGCGGGCTCGGTGGTGGAGATGACCTCGATGCGGAACTGGTCGTAGAGGGCGCGCGGGCGGAACGCCTCGCTGGTCAGCGCCTCTGCGATGCGGTCGTAATAGGCGTCGGCGTTCTTCTCCGACAGCCGCTCCGTGAAGCCGAACAGCGTCGCGAAGGAATGGTCGAGCCACATCCGGGTCGGCGTGCCGCGGAACAGGTGGTAATGCGCCGCGAAACGGCGCCAGATGGCGCGCGGATCGGTCTCGATCGGGGTGCCGTCGCGGGTCTTGATGCCGAGGCTCTCGAGCGGCACGCCCTGCGAATAGAGCATGCGGAACACGTAGTGGTCGGGCACCACGAACAGCGTGGCGGGATCCGGGAAGAAGCCGTTCTCGGCATACCAGCGCGGGTCGGTATGGCCGTGCGGCGAGACGATCGGCAGATCCTTGACGCTCTCGTAGAGGCGGCGCGCGATGGCGCGCTCGCTGGGATCTGTCGGGAACAGACGGTCCGGATGAATGAGCAAGATGTCGCAACCTCCCGTCCGTTTCTTCGTATCGGAAATATCGCAGCGGCCCGTTCTCGGCAAGTAAATTGTATGGTAGTATGGCTTCGATGATCCGAGCCAGCACCGCCATGCAGACAGCGCCGTCCGATGCCGATCTCTTCGAGCCGGTCGCGCGCCGCGTCGCACGCGAGCTGAAAGAGGCGATCATCATGATGCGTCTCGCGCCGGGCGCCAAGCTCTCGGAGCAGGAAGTGGCGCGCCAGCTCGGCGTTTCCCGCCAGCCGGTGCGCGAGGCCTTCATCATGCTGGCGGCGAGCGGGCTGCTGAAGATCTATCCGCAGCGCGGCACGCGCGTCGTGCCGATCTCCAAGCGCGCCGTGCAGGATGCCCGCTTCATCCGCGAGGCGATCGAGGTCGGCGTCGTCAAGGCGGCGAGCGAATTGCGCCCGAAGGCCAAGATCGAGGCGATCGCCGAGAATCTGAAGGCCCAGCGGGCCGCGATGCGCGCCGCCGATTCAGCGACCTTCTTCCGGCTCGACGAGGCGTTCCACAGCCTCCTGGCGGACGCGGCCGGGCGCTCCAGCGCCTGGGCGGTCATCCAGGACGTCAAGGCGCAGATGGACCGGGTGCGCTACATCGACAT
>JBDHTH010000016.1:0-15966 GCA_039808545.1 Phreatobacteraceae bacterium
GCCGCCTGCGTATAGGCCGCCATGGTCAGCAGCATGCGCTGCACGTCCGGGTGGACGATGATCGGGTCCATGCCGGGCCCCTTCGCGCCGCCCGGCCCCCGGCCCTGCCGGCGCTCCTTGGCGTAGCGCAGCGCGTCCTGATAGGCGTGCTCGGCGATCCCGACGCCCTGCAGGCCGACGCAGAGGCGGGCGTTGTTCATCATCGTGAACATGCAGGCGAGGCCCCGGTTCTCCTCGCCGATCAGCCAGCCGACGGCGCCGCCATTGTCACCGAAGATCATCGTGCAGGTCGGCGAGCCGTGGATGCCGAGCTTGTGCTCGATCGCATGGCAGCGCACGTCGTTGGCCTCGCCCGACGTGCCGTCCGCGCCGATCATCCGCTTCGGCACCGCGAAGAGCGAGATGCCGCGCGTGCCGGGCGGCGCGTCGGGCAGGCGCGCCAGCACCAGATGGATGATGTTGTCGGTCAGGTCGTGCTCGCCATAGGTGATGAAGATCTTCTGGCCGAAGACGCGATAGGTGCCGTCGGCGCTGCGCTCGGCGCGCGCCTTGACGGCGTTGAGGTCGGAGCCGGCCTGCGGCTCCGTCAGATTCATGGTGCCCATCCATTCGCCCGAGATCAGCTTGGCGAGCATGCGGTCCTTGAGAGCCTTGTCGCCATGGGCGGCGACCGCCTCGATGGCGCCCATGGTCAGCACCGGGCCGAGGCCGAACGCCATGGCGGCGCCGTTCCACATCTCGACGCAGGCCGCGTTGACCAGCATCGGCAACCCTTGCCCGCCATAGTCCTCCGGCGCCGAGAGACCGTTCCAGCCGGCCTCGATCCAGCGGCGATAGGCCTCATGCCAGCCTTTCGGCATGACGACGCCGTCGGCGGTCTTCTTCGCGCCGACCGTGTCGCCGACCCGGTTCAGCGGCGCGATCACGTCGGTGGCGATGCGGCCCGCCTCCTCCAGGATCGCCGCGACCTCGTCGGCGCCGAGCGGCGCGCCCTCGCCGAGGCCCGTCATGCGTTCGACGGCGAAGCGGATATCGGCGAGCGGCGCGCGATAGGCCATCTTTCCTCCTCCGCCGGACCTGGCGCGGGGCCGGCATCTTGAATTTCGCCTTGACCCCGACGGCTGCCAGCGACTAGCGGTCGCACCGGGCGGCCGTCATTTTCGGCAGCAAAGGGCCGCCGTCAACGGGTTCGACGACGAGATGAGCACGGCTTCGGCCATCGAGACGCGCCGCCTCGGCGCCGACGAGAGCGGTTTTCGCACGGCGGGCGACCTGATCCGTAGCGGCGGCCTCGTCGCCTTCCCGACCGAGACGGTCTACGGGCTCGGCGCCGATGCGGGGAACGAAACCGCCGTGGCGCGGCTCTACGCCGCCAAGGGGCGGCCGCGCTTCAACCCGCTGATCGTGCACCTTCCCGATTCCGAGGCCGCCTTCGCGCTCGCCGCGTTCGGCCCGCTGGCGCGGCGGCTCGCGGCGCGGTTCTGGCCGGGACCGCTGACGCTGGTGGTGCCGCGCCGGCCCGGCGACGGCATCGCCGACATCGCGACCGCCGGGCTCGCGACGGTGGGTCTGCGCGTGCCGGCGAGCCCTGCGGCGCAGCGTTTCCTGAAGGCGGCCGGGCGGCCCGTGGTCGGGCCGAGCGCCAATCGGTCGGGCCATGTCTCGCCGACCGCCGCCGAGCATGTTCTCGCCGACCTCTCGGGCCGCATCGACGCGGTGCTCGATGCCGGGCCGACCGCGGTGGGCGTTGAATCGACCATCCTCGACTGCACCGGCGCGACGCCGCGGCTGCTGCGCCCCGGCGGCGTGACGCGCGAGGCGATCGAGGCCGCGCTCGGCGCACCGCTCGCCGGCGCCGAAACGCCGGACGATCCGGAAAAGCCCCTGTCGCCAGGCCTTCTCGCCTCGCATTACGCGCCGGCCGCGCCGGTGCGGCTCGACGCGGCCGAGGTGCGGCCGGGCGAAGCCTTCATCGGCTTCGCGGGCGCGCGGCCGCCGGGGCTCGCCGGGGCGGCGCTCAGCATCGACCTGTCGCCCTCCGGCGACCTCGTGGAGGCGGCCGCCAATCTCTTCGCGGCGCTGCGGCGCCTCGACCGGCCCGGCATCGCCGGCATCGCGGTCGCGCCGATCCCGGCCGAGGGGCTCGGCGCCGCCATCCGCGACCGGCTGGCGCGCGCGGCCGCACCGCGTTCCTGACATGACTGGCGCAACGAAGATCGGCTAGGGTCCCGGCATGCTGCATTCCGACTACCGCCCCCCCAATCCCGCCCCGTCCGAGGACCTGATCGCCCGCTTCGCCGCGATCGTCGGCGTGCGCTACGCGATCCGCGCCCCTGCCGAGATGGCGCGCTATCTCGACGAGCCGCGCGACCTGTTCCACGGCAAGGCCGCGCTGGTGCTGCGCCCCGGCAGCACCGAGGAGGTGGCGGCGATCCTCAGGCTCGCCAACGAAACCGGCACCGCCATCATCCCGCAGGGCGGCAATACCGGCCTCGTCGGCGGCCAGGTGCCGCATGACGACGGCACCGAGATCATCCTGTCGCTCGGGCGGCTGAACCGCATCCGCGAGGTCGACGCCGAGGGCGGCACGCTGGTCGCCGAGGCGGGCGTCGTGCTGACTGCGGTGCAGAACGCGGCGGATGCGGCCGGCCTGCTCTTCCCGCTGTCGCTCGGCTCGGAAGGCTCCTGCACGGTCGGCGGCAATCTCTCGACCAATGCGGGCGGCACGGCGGTGCTCGCCTACGGCAATGCCCGCGAGCTGGTGCTCGGCCTCGAAGTGGTGCTCGCCGACGGGCGGATCTGGAACGGGCTCGGGCGGCTCCGGAAGGACAATACCGGCTATGACCTCAAGCACCTGTTCATGGGCGCGGAGGGCACGCTCGGCGTCATCACGGCGGCGGTGCTGAAGCTGTTCCCCAAGCCGAAGGCCGTGACCACCGCCTTCATCGGCCTCGACTCGCCGCATGCGGCGCTGGCCCTGCTCGGGCTGGCGCGCCAGCATCTCGGCGCGGCGCTCACGACCTTCGAGGTGGTGCCGCGCATCGGCATCGACTTCGTGCTCAAGCACGGCAACAACACGCGCGATCCGCTCGGTGAGCCGCATGCCTGGTACGTGCTCGCGGAAGGCTCCTTCGGCGATGAGGCGCAGGCCCAGAGCGGCACCGAGGCGCTGCTCGAGGAAGCGCTCGAGAAGGGCATCGTCGCGGATGCCGCGATCGCGGCCAGCGAAGCGCAGCGCGAGCAGTTCTGGGGAATGCGCCACATCCTCTCGGAGGTGCAGTCCAGGGAAGGCGGCTCGATCAAGCACGACGTCTCGGTGCCGGTCGCGGCCGTGCCGGCCTTCATCGACGCGGCGACGGCGGCCGTCGAGGCGCTGATCCCCGGCGCGCGCGTTATCGCCTTCGGCCATCTCGGCGACGGCAACATCCATTTCAACGTCTCGCAGCCGGTCGGCGGCGACAAGGCGGCGTTCCTGGCCGGCTGGGACGCCGTGAACGAATGCGTGCACGCCATCGTCGCCGAGTTTTCCGGCTCGATCTCGGCCGAGCACGGCATCGGCCGCATGAAGCGGGACCTCTTGCCGCGCTTCAAGGATCCGGTCGCGCTGGCGGTCATGCGCCAGCTCAAGGCGACGCTCGATCCGAACGGGATCCTCAATCCGGGCAAGGTGCTGTAGCGCGGCTGGGCGGCGGGGACGTCAGAACAGCGAGCCCTGGTCGGGATCCTCCGCCGGCTTCTTAGGCCTGGGTGGCTTCTCCGGCTTGGCGCGCGGCGCCTCGGAGGCGGTCAGGCCGGGCGCCTCGGCGACCGGCTCGATCAGATGCGCGCCCTCCTCGCTCGCCCGGTTGACGGTCTGCCCGACCGGCACGAGCTCGAAGAAATCCTCGGGCGCCGGCACGAGCAGCTTCATCGCCGCCTCGACGTCCAGCTCGTCATTGTCGAGCCAGGTGTCGAAATCCTTCTCATGGATCACCGCCGGCATGCGCTCGTGGATGCGCGCCAGCGTCGCATTGGCCGGCACCGTGATGATCGTCACGGTGTCGAGCTCCTCGCCGTTCGGCCCCATCCAGGTCTCGTGCAGCCCCGCGAAGGCGATCGGGCCGCCGGCCGTCGGACGGGCGAAGAACGGCACCCGGACCTTGCCGCCGGCCTGGCGCGCCCATTCGTAGAAGCCGTCGGCCGGCACCAGGCAGCGGCGGCGGCGCATGGCGTTGCGGAACGAGGCCTTCTCCAGGACCGTTTCGGAGCGGGCGTTGAACAGCACCGCGATCGCGGCCGGGTCCTTCACCCAGGCGGGCAGCAGCCCCCAGCGCGCCAGCAGGAAATGCCGCCTGCGGCGCCGCGACACCACGACCGCGACCGGCTGCGTCGGCGCGATATTGTAGCGCGGCGGGAAATTCGGCTGCTCCTCGTAGCCGAAGATCGCGCGCAGCAGGTCCGGATCGGCGATCAGCAGGTAGCGGCCGCACATGTCTCTTTTCCCATTTCCCATGAATTCTCGGATCGCGCGGATCGAAGATTTCGATCCGCATGCTACATAGCAGGCCATGCAGCCTTCGCTCGCCGTTTCCACAGCCGTATTCCGCAATGGCAAGGTGCTGATCGCCCGCCGCGCCGCCGAGCCGGGGCGCGGCCTCTGGAGCCTGCCCGGCGGCAGGGTCGAGGCGGGCGAGACGCTGGTCGCGGCGGCGCAGCGCGAATTGCTGGAGGAGGCCGGCGTCGAGGCGGCGATCATCGGCCTCTCGGCGATCCGCGAGATCATCCTGCGCGACGAGACCGGCGCGGTGACGGAGCATTTCGTCGTGCTGGCGCATGCGGGCTTATGGGTCGCGGGCGAGCCGGGGACCAGCGCGGAGGCCGACGAGATCGCCTGGGTCGATCCGCACGATCTCGGCGGCCGGCCGACGACCGAAGGCCTCGCGGTGGTGCTCGCGGAGGCGGCGGCCATCGTCGCGGCGGCCTTGAATCATCGCGCCGGCCGCTCCAAGGTCGGCGCATGATCGGCCTTTTCCGGACGCTCGCGGTGCTCGCCCTCCTCGCCTCGGCGATGCCGGCGCGCGCCCAGACGGCGCCGGCCGACGCGCCGCCCTACGAGGCGCAATTGCTGCGGCTTTCCGAGGTGCTGGGCGCGCTGCATTACCTGCGCACGCTCTGCAACGCGCCGGAAGGCGGGCAATGGCGGCAGCAGATGCAGTCGCTGATCGATGCCGAGGCGACGACGCCGGAGCGCCGCGAGCGGCTGGTGGCGAGCTTCAACCGCGGCTATCGCGGCTTCGAGCGCGCCTACCAGACCTGCACGCCATCGGCCGATATCGCGATCCGCCGCTATCTCGACGAGGGCACCAAGCTCGCCCGCGAGATCACCAGCCGCTACGGAAACTGATGCAATTCGGCAACAAATGATGCCGAAATGTCGCATCGCGACCCGAAAACCGGCAATTCGAAGAATCGCGTTAACCCTTTCACCATACTTTTTTACGCGTCGGGCTCCGGGCTGCTAGAGTACGAATCGTACCTTAGACTTACGCCAGCGAGTGCCGCGTATGAGCATCGACCCCGCCGAGACCGTCGCCGAGGAAACGCGCCTGCAGCAGCAGGCGGCGCTGTCCTATGTGACGGAGGCCTTCGAGGAAGCCCGCCTCGACGGGATCGAGGATGACTGCCTCGTGCAGATGGCGCTGTTCGCGACTTTCGCGGAGCTCGTGCGCACCTATGGCGAGGAGGCGGCCGCGACCTTCGCGGAGCGCCTGCCGGAGCGCATCCGCCACGGCGAGTTCACGGTGGCGCGCACCAAGCAGTGAGCGACGCGGAAGTGCCGCATTCCTGACGCATCACGGGGCATGCGACAGCTTGCCCTCTTCGTCTTTCTCGCCCTGATGCCGCTGCCGGCCGCCGCCCAGGCGCCGAAACCGCCCGAGCCCGCCAAGCAGGCGGTTCCGCCGAAGCTCGGCGAGGTCGCGGCACGCGATCCGAACGCCGAGATCATCTACGACGAGGCCGAATTGCCGGCCCGCGTCGCGCAGACGCGCCATCGCATCATCGAGGCGGCGAAGACGGGCGACATGCCTCGCCTTCTGGTCGTGATGGAAATGAACGAGATGAAGCCGATCTTCACGCGCACCGGCGAGAAGGATCCGGCGAAGGCCTTGATGGCGGCCTCGGCCGATCCGAACGGCCGCGAGATGATGGCGCAGCTCGTCGACGCGCTGCTCTCGCCCGGCGTGAAGATCCGCGCCGGCACGCCGCAGGAAATGTATGTCTGGCCGTATTTCGCCGAGACCTCGATCACGGCGCTCGCCCCCGAGGACGAGGTCATGCTCTGGCGCCTCGCGCGCGGCCGCGACGTGAAGGGGATGCGCGAGGCGAACCGCTACAAGGGCTGGCGGATCGGCATCGGCCCGGACGGCACCTGGCACTACGTGCTCGACGAATAAGCCCTATCTGGCGAGCGCCGCGATCGGCGTTGGCTGCACCGAGATCGACCCGACGAAGGGGCGGTCATGGGCGAGCACCAGGAAGAAGACGGCAGCGGCCGCCAGCGCGAAAAGATGCGTCACCACGAGCTGCAGCGAAAAGCTGTTGTTGTTGCACGCCGCGAAGGCCGCCATGGCGGCGAGCGCGACGATCAGCATCGCGGTCCATTGCGCGGCCGAGAGGCCGCCATGCGCCAGCGTGACCCGCTGGAGCCGCGCGTGGCGGGCTTCGAGAAACTGCGTCATCAGCGTCGAATAGACGCCGGTCAGCGCCGCCTGGCGCGCCGACAGGTCGCCGATCAGGCCGATGAGGATCGCCTCGGCCGGCAGATAGGCCGGATCGTCGAGGCTCGCACCGCGCCGCATGGCGGGCCAATCGGTGTCGACGACGCGCGCCGCATAGTCGCGGATCGCGTCGGCGATCGGCGCGCGCGTATCCTCGGGCAAGCCGCGCAGCAGGGCGAGCGCGTTCTCCAGCGCGTCGGCCTCCCGATGCAGCGCGCCGCGCGCCGAGACGGTCTCGTTCCAGATGCCGGCCGCCGAGAAGACGATGATCAGCGCGAAGATGCCGGTGAGGCCGCCGGCGATCGAATCGCGGATCGGCAGCGCCTCGGTGCCGCCCCAGCCGATGCGCGCCATGAAAACGCGCGTGCCGGCCACGACCGCCCAGCAGCATAGGAGGCTGATCGCCAGGGTGGCGAGGAACATCGCGGCGAGCGGCAGGGTCTGGAGCCAGGCGAGCATGTTTCCTGATGCCATGCGGCACGTTGCCGATTCGCTAACGCCTCAGCCGCCGAGCGTCTCGCCGAAGCGCACCCGCTCGCCGCCCGAGGGGCCGGCCAGCTCGCCCTCCCACATGACGCGGCGGCCGCGGACGATCGTGCCGACCGGCCAGCCCGTCACGGCGACGCCGTCATAGGGCGTCCATTGGCTCTTGGAAGCGATCCAGGCGTTGGTGATCGTCTCGCGGCGCTTCAGGTCCACCACCGTGAGATCGGCGTCGTAGCCGACCGCGATGCGGCCCTTGCCGGCGATGCCGAAAAGACGCGCCGGGCCGGCGCTCGTCATGTCGACGAAGCGCTCGAGGCTGAGGCGGCCGGCCGCGACATGGTCGAGCATGGTCGGCACCAGCGTCTGCACGCCGGTCATGCCGGAATGGCTGGCCGGATATTCGTGATGCTTTTCCTCCGCCGTATGCGGCGCATGGTCGGAGCCGAGGATGTCGGCGACGCCGTTCGCGACGCCCTTCCAGATCCCGTCGCGATGGGCGGCGTCGCGAACCGGCGGGTTCATCTGCGCGAAGGTGCCGAGGCGCTCATAGCAATCCGGCGCGACGAGGGTCAGGTGATGCGGCGTCACCTCGACCGAGGCGTAGTCCTTGTGGCCGGCGAGATACGCCATCTCGTCGGCGGTCGAGACGTGCAGCACATGGATGCGCGCGCCGGTCGCCCGCGCGATGCCGACGAGGCGACGCGTGCAGGTGAGCGCAACCTCGGCCGAGCGCCAGACCGGATGGGAGGACGGGTCGCCCGCAACGCGCAGATGCGCGCGCTCGCGCAGCATCGCCTCGTCCTCGGAATGGAAGGCGGCGCGGCGGCGCGTGCGCTTCAGGATCTCGGTGACGCCAGCATCGTCCTCCACCAGCAGCGAACCGGTGGAGGAGCCCATGAACACCTTGATGCCGGCCGCGCCCGGCAGGCGCTCGAGCTCGGCGACGTCCTTCGCGTTCTCATGCGTGCCGCCGACCCAGAAGGCGAAATCGCAATGCATGCGGTGCGTGGCGCGGCGGATCTTGTCGGCCAGCGTATCGGCGCTGGTGGTGAGCGGATTGGTGTTGGGCATCTCGAACACCGCCGTCACGCCACCCATCACGGCGGCGCGCGAGCCCGATTCGAGGTCTTCCTTGTGGTCGAGCCCCGGCTCGCGGAAATGCACCTGCGTGTCGATGACGCCCGGCAGGAGGGTCAGGCCGGTGCAGTCGATCGTTTCGCCCGCGTCGGCGCGCGAAAGGTCGCCGATCGCCGCGATGCGGCCGCCCTTCACGCCGATATCGCGGCGGCCGATGCCGTCCTGGTTGGCGAGCGTGCCGCCGGTGAGGAGAAGATCGTAAGTCTGGGGCATGTCGGCTTCCTGCTGTCCGGCCCGGACCATGCGCGAGACGGAGGGCGGCTTCAAGCGCAAGGGCGCGGCCCGCCCCTTTTCTCGGGCCGCTTCTGCGCATAGGTAGGGGCCTTCACGATGAGGAATCGCCCATGAAGGCCGCCCATCTGCCCGATCGCGCCGTCGTCCAGGTCTCGGGGCCGGACGCCGCGACATTCCTCGACGGGCTCGCGACCAGCGCGATCGCGGATCTCCAGCCGGGTGCGGCGCGCTATGCCGGGCTGCTCTCGCCGCAGGGCAAGATCCTGTTCGACTTCCTGTGCGTGCGCCTGGAGGACGAGACGCCCGCCTTCGCGCTCGACGTGCCACTATTGAACGCGGATGCGCTCGCCAAGCGGCTCGGCTTCTACAAGCTGCGCGCCAAGGTCGAGATCGCGCGGCGCGAGGATGCGGCCGTGATCGCGTTCTTCGGCGGCGCGCCGCCGGCCGGGCTCGACGCGATCGTCTTCGCGGATCCCCGTCTTTCGGGCCTCGGCGTCCGGGCGATCGTACCGGCCGCCGATATCGAGGCGGCGATCGCCGAGAGCGGCGCCGAGAAGGTCGGGCCGGAGGTCTACCATGCGCAGCGCATCGGCCTCGGCGTGCCGGAAGGCGCGCGCGACTTCCTCTATGGCGAGACCTTCCCGCACGAGGCGCTGATGGACCAGCTCGGCGGCGTCGACTTCGCCAAGGGCTGCTATGTCGGCCAGGAGGTCGTCAGCCGGATGCAGCATCGCGGCACGGCGCGCACGCGCATCGTCAAGGTCACGACGGTGCCGCCGGCGCCCGAAGCCGGCGCCGCGATCGAGGCCGGCGGCATCCGCATCGGCACGATGGGCTCGCGCCGCGAGGACGAGGACGCCTCGCCCGAGGGGCTGGCGCTGCTGCGCCTCGACCGCTACGCCGATGCGGTGGCGAAAGGCACGCCGGTGCTGGCCGGGGGCCGCGAGATGACCGCGACGGCACCCGCCTTCGCGAGCTTTGCGGTGGCGGCGAGGCCGGAATGATGTTCATGACTTGTTCTCGTGGACGCGCCGCGCTAGGCTTGATGCGCATTCCGTGATGGCGGCCCGATGAGCGAAGCGATCCTGCACGAAGACGGCCGTTGCCGCTGCCCCTGGCCGGGGCGCGATCCCTTCTACATGGCGTATCACGACGAGGAATGGGGCGTGCCGGAATATGACGACCGGGCGCTGTTCGAGAAGCTGATCCTCGACGGATTCCAGGCCGGGCTTTCCTGGATCACGATCCTGAGGAAGCGCGAGGCGTTCCGCGCCGCCTTCGCGGGGTTCGAGCCCGAGAAGATCGCCCGGTTCGACGCCGCCAAGGTCGAGGCGCTGATGCAGGACGCCGGCATCGTGCGCAACCGCGCCAAGATCGAGGGCACGATCCGCTCGGCCCGGATCTGGCTCGATATCCAGGAGAAGCAAGGCTTCTCGGCCTATCTCTGGAACTATGTCGACGGGCGGCCGATCCAGAACAGCTTCCGCCACCATGGCGAGGTGCCGGCCGAGACCGACGTTTCGCGGCGCATCTCCAAGGATCTGAAGAAGCTGGGCTTCAATTTCTGCGGTCCGACGATCGTCTACGCCTTCATGCAGGCGGTCGGCATGGCCAACGACCATCTCGTCGGGTGTCACCGGCACCAGGCCGTGCAGGCGCTCGCGCGGCGGCCCGAGCGCTGATCATGGCCGAGCGCGAAGCGCCACCGCGCGCCTGGCAGCGCATGCTCTCGGGCCGGCGGCTCGACCTCATCGACCCCTCCCCGCTCGATATCGAGATCGAGGATATCGCGCATGGCCTCGCCCGCGTCGCGCGCTGGAACGGGCAGACGAAGGGCGCGCATGTGTTCTCGGTGGCGCAGCATTCGCTGCTGGTCACCGATATCGCGGCGCGGATCGCCGGGCCGCTCGCGCCGGACGTCGCGCGCGCGGTGCTGCTGCACGATGCCGCCGAATACGTGATCGGCGACCTGATCAGCCCGTTCAAGGCGGTGATCGGCGGCGCCTACAAGGCGATGGAGCACCGGCTGAAGGCCGCGATCCATCTGCGCTTCGCGCTGCCGGCCGAGACCCCGGCCGCGACCGAGATGCTGATCAAGCGCGCCGACCAGGCCGCGGCCTTCCTGGAGGCGACGCAGCTCGCCGGTTTTGAGACGCGCGAGGCGCAGCGCTTCTTCGGCGACCTCAAGGGCATCTACGGGCCGGGGCGCGGCGCCGCGCCGACGCTCGACCCATGGCCGACCGAGGCGGCCGAGGCCGCCTTCCTGGCGCGGTTCCGCGACGTCGGCGGCACATGACCGGCCTCTTTGACCCGCCCCTGGTTCCATGGGAAGGAAGCAGCTTCAGAATTTAAGGGAATCGGATCCATGCCGCGCATTCACGTCTCCTCGCTCGCCCGCCTGCCCGAGGTCGTGCGTGAGACCGGCGCGCAGCATATCGTGACGCTGATCAATGACGGCACGCCGGTGGTGCGGCCCGTCTCGGTGCTGGCCCGCGACCATCTGACGATCAGCGTCAACGACATCATCATGCCGAAGGACGGGATGATCCATCCGGCGAGGGCACATGTCGAAACGCTGCTCGACTTCGTGCGGCGCTGGCCGCGCCAGGCCCCGCTCGTGGTGCATTGCTACGCGGGCATCAGCCGCTCGACGGCCGGCGCCTTCACGGCGGTCTGCGCGCTCAGGCCCGACCGCGATCCGCGCCTCGTCGCCGAGGCGATCCGCGCCCAGTCGATCTCGGCCTGGCCGAACCGCGCCATCGTGACGCTCGCGGACGAAGTGCTCGGCCGCAAGGGCGCGATGATCCGCGCCGTCGAGGCGATCGGCCCCGGCCGGGCCCTCGACCAGGGCGAGCCGATCGTGCTCGACCTCGACTAGGCCTGCGAGGCCGCCTTCTTGCCGCTCGCCGCCTGCGCCGCCGCGAGGCGGGCGATCGGCACGCGGAAGGGCGAGCAGGAGACGTAGTCGAGCCCGACCTGCTCGCAGAACGCGATGGAGGCAGGATCGCCGCCGTGCTCGCCGCAGATGCCGAGCTTGATGTCGGGCCGCGTCTTGCGGCCGCGCTCGGTCGCGATCTCGACGAGCTCGCCGACCCCGTCGGTGTCGAGCGAGACGAACGGATCGACCGCCAGGATGCCCTTGGCGAGATAGGGGTTGAGGAAGCTCGCGGCGTCGTCCCTGGAGATGCCGAAGGTGGTCTGCGTCAGGTCGTTGGTACCGAAGGAGAAGAACTCGGCGCTCTCGGCGATCTCGGCGGCGCGCAGGGCGGCGCGCGGCAATTCGATCATCGTGCCGACCTGGTAGTCGAACGTCGCGCCCTTCTCCTTCGTCACGGCATTCGCCATCGCGACGATGCGCGCCTTGACGAGGTCGAGCTCCGCCTTGGTGGCGACGAGCGGCACCATCACCTCGGGCACGACCGGGGCGCCGGTCTTCGCGGCCGCCTCCACCGCTGCCTCGAAGATGGCGCGGGCCTGCATCTCGGCGATCTCGGGATAGGCGACCGCCAGGCGGCAGCCGCGGAAGCCGAGCATGGGATTGAACTCGTGCAGCTCCGCCGCGCGGTGCTTCAGCTTCTCGACCGAGGCGCCCATCGCGGCCGCGACCTCGGCGATCTCCTCGTCGGTATGCGGCAGGAACTCGTGGAGCGGGGGATCGAGCAGGCGGATCGTGACCGGCAAGCCCTTCATGATCTCGAACAGCTCGACGAAATCGGCGCGCTGCATCGGCAGCAGCTTGGCGAGCGCGGCGCGGCGGCCCTTCTCGTTGTCGGCGAGGATCATCTCTCGCACCGCGACGATGCGCGTCTCGTCGAAGAACATGTGCTCGGTGCGGCAGAGGCCGATGCCCTCGGCGCCGAACTTCACGGCGACGCGGGCGTCGGCCGGCGTCTCGGCATTGGTGCGGACTTTAAGACGGCGCTTGGCGTCGGCCCAGTCCATCAGCGTCGCGAACTCGCCCGAGAGCTCGGGCTGCTGCATCGGCACCTTGCCGAGGATCACCTGGCCGGAGGAGCCGTCGATGGTGATCCACTCGCCCTTCTTCAGCGTCATGGTGCCGACCTGCATCACGCCCTTGGCGTAGTCGACGCGGATCGAGCCGGCGCCCGAGACGCAGGGCTTGCCCATGCCGCGCGCCACGACCGCAGCGTGGCTCGTCATGCCGCCGCGCGTCGTCAGGATGCCCTCGGCCGCATGCATGCCGTGGATGTCCTCCGGGCTCGTCTCGACGCGCACCAGGATGGTCTTGCGGCCCGCCGCCTTCAGGCTCTCGGCCTCGTCGGACGAGAACACGATCTCGCCGGCCGCCGCGCCCGGCGAGGCCGGCAGGCCGCTCGCCAGGATCTCGCGATGGGCCTTGGGATGAATGGTCGGGTGCAGGAGCTGGTCGAGCGCCATCGGATCGACGCGCAGGATCGCCTCGTCCCGGCTGATCAGCCCTTCCTCGGCGAGCGCGATCGCGATCGTCAGCGCCGCCTTGGCGGTGCGCTTGCCGTTGCGGGTCTGCAGCATCCAGAGCTTGCCGCGCTCGACCGTGAACTCGATGTCCTGCATGTCGCGATAATGCTTCTCGAGCGTCGCGACGACGCCCGAGAACTCCGCGAAGGTGTCGGGCATCAGGGCTTCCATCGACGGGCGCTCGGACTTCGCCGCGAGGCGCGCCGCCTCGGTGATGTCCTGCGGCGTGCGGATGCCGGCGACGACGTCCTCGCCCTGGGCGTTGACCAGGAACTCGCCATAGAGCGCCTTCTCGCCGGTCGAGGGGTTGCGCGTGAAGGCGACGCCCGTCGCGCTCGTCTCGCCGAGATTGCCGAACACCATCGCCTGGACGTTGACGGCCGTGCCCCAGCTTTCTGGGATCGTATGCAGGCGGCGATAGGTGATGGCGCGCTGATTCATCCAGGAGCCGAACACGGCGCCGATCGCGCCCCAGAGCTGCGCCTCGGGGTCCTGCGGGAAGGGCTTGCCATCCTCGCGCTGCACCAGCGCCTTGTACTGCCCGACGATCTTGGCCCAATCGTCGCCCGTCATGTCGGTGTCGAGCGAATAGCCCTTCTGGTCCTTGGTGTCGTCCAAGAGCTCCTCGAAATGATGGTGGTCGATGTCGAGCACCACGTTCGAGTACATCTGGATGAAGCGACGATAGCTGTCATAGGCGAAGCGCCGGTCGCCGGAGGACTTCGCCAGCGCCTCCACGGTCGTGTCGTTGAGGCCGAGATTGAGGATGGTGTCCATCATGCCCGGCATGGAGGCGCGGGCGCCCGAGCGCACCGAGACCAGCAGCGGGTTCTCGGCATCGCCGAAGACGCGGCCCGTGATGCGGCCGACCTCGGCGAGCGCGGCCTTCACCGCGCCTTCGAGCTCGGGCGGATAGCTCTTCTCGTTCGCATAGTAGTAGGTGCAGACCTCGGTGGTGATCGTGAAGCCGGGCGGCACGGGCAGGCCGAGATTGGACATCTCGGCGAGGTTGGCGCCCTTGCCGCCGAGAAGATCCCGCATGCCGGCCTCGCCCTCGGCGCGGCCATCCCCGAAGCTATAGACCCACTTCGTCATCGCGTATCCTCAGGCTTAGAGTTTAAGCATGATCTTTTCCGAAAACCGGTTCCCACTTTTCGGGATCATGCTCTAGGTCCGGACGCCGCCGAGACGGCGCCTTTCGGGTTGGATCAGGACGGCGCCGAGACGGCGCCTGTCGGTTCGGCTGGATAGCGCGCCGGACGGCGCGTTGTGCGGTGCGGCATGCTTAGCAAGCGAAGCGGGGCCGCTTCAAGGCAAAGCGGCCGCCGCCGTCCCGCTCAAGCGCGCAGGATCGCGCCGGTGCGATTGCCGATCTCGGCGACGATCCGCGCCGCGACCGCCTCGATCTCGGCATCCGTGAGCGTCTTCTCGCGCGGCTGCAGCGTCACCGCGAGGGCGAGCGACACCTTGCCGTCCGGCACGCCCTTGCCCTGGTAGCGATCGAAGATCGTCGCGCCGGCCACCAGCTTCCGGTCGGCGTTCTCGGCCGCGCGGATGAGGTCGGCCGCCGCCACCTTGGCGTCGACCAGGAAGGCGAAATCGCGCGTCACCGGCTGGAAGGGCGAGATGTCGAGCGCCGGCTTGGTCGGCGTCGATTTCAGCTTCGGCGACGGCAGGCGGTCGAGCACGATCTCGAAACCCGCGACAGTGCCCTCCAGGCCGAACGTCTCGACGATGGCCGGATGCAGCTCGCCGAAATACGCAAAGGTGTTCTTCGGCCCGAGCTGGATGGTGCCGGAGCGGCCCGGATGGAAGACGTCGCTCGCCCCCTGGACGATCTGAAGCTTGGCCATCGGCGCGCCGACCGCCGCCAGCACCGCCAGCGCATCCTCCTTGGCGTCGAAGGCATCGGCGCCGGCGCCGCCGCGCCAGTTGCGGCCGCCCGCGATGCCGTGGCGCAGGCCCGTGACGGCATGGAGCTGGTCGTCCGGCTCGTCGCCCGTGAAGACCTGCCCGACCTCGAAGAGGGCGACGTCGTCCTGCGCGCGGTCGGCGTTGCGGCGGAGCGCATCGAGCAGGCCCGGCAGCAGCGAGGGGCGCATGTCCGAGAGGTCGGCCGCGATCGGGTTGGCGAGGCTCAGCGCCTTCTGGCCGCCGCCGAAGCGGATCGCCTTGTCGCGGGCGATGAACGACCAGGTTATCGCCTCGACGAGGCCGCGCGCCGCGAGCGCCCGCCGCGCCGCCGAGCGGCGCTTCTGCATGACGGTCAGCACCTGGCCCTGCACGGCGCCGCCGCGGTCGAGCGGCTCGGGCGCGACGCGGTCGAGGCCGACGATGCGCACCACCTCCTCGACGAGGTCGGCCTTCTCGTGCACGTCCGGCCGCCAGGAGGGGATCGCGACCTTCCAGGTCTCGCCCTGCCCGGCCGTGAAGAAGCCGAGGCGGGTCAGCACATGCCGGATCTCGCCGGGCGGCACCTTGAGGCCGGTCAGCCGCTTGATCTCGGATATGGGGAATTCGATGATCCGGTCGGTATCGGGCACCTGGCCGGCGATCTCGGCCGCCGAGGCCTCGCCGCCGCAGATGTCGAGGATCAGGTTGGTCGCGATGTCGAGCCCAGGCACCGCCATGGCGGGATCGACGCCGCGCTCGAAGCGGTAGCGCGCATCCGTGATGATGCCGAGCGCGCGGCCCGACTGGGCGATGTTCAGCGGATCCCAGAGCGCCGATTCCATCAGCACGTCGGTGGTGGTCTCGTCGCAGCCCGAGGCCTCGCCGCCCATGATGCCGGCGATCGATTCGACGCCGTTCCCGTCCGCGATCACCACATTGGCGTGGTTCAGCATGTAGACGCGGCCATCGAGCGCGAGGACGCTCTCGCCCTCGCGGGCGC